>CAYUNY010000036.1:0-6941 GCA_964446315.1 uncultured Candidatus Saccharibacteria bacterium | reverse complement strand
GTGCCGATCTCGTTGTTGGCGTAGCCGATGCTGACCAGCACGGTTTTATCATCGATTTTGGCCGCCAGGTCATCCAGGTCCAGCCGTCCGTCTGGCTGAACGGCTACCAGCCGGCAGTCATAGTCACCTGCGGCCGCCAGTACCGAATCGTGTTCGATGGCGCTGACCACCACATTAGAACCCGGAAATTGCCGCATAACGCCGTGGATGGCCAGGTTGTTGGCTTCGGTGCCACCGGCCGTAAAAATAATCTCGCTGGAGCGGGCGCCCAACCAATGCGCCACCGTCGAACGGGCCACCTCTAGAGCCTTGCGAACTTCCAGGGCCGGCTCATAGGTAGCCGACGGGTTGTAAAACTTATCCGTAAAGTACGCCTGCATGGCCTTGAGCACGGCCGGGTCAACCGGCGTAGCGGCGGCGTGGTCCAGATAAGTATACTGCTTGGGCATCTGTTAAGTATAAACCGCTTATTAGGCGGCTTGCAGGATGCGCTGGTACTCACCGCCGATACGCTGGCGGTAAAGCTTAGCGGCTTGTGCTAAATTACGAGCTTCATCACGCGTAAGCCGTTGATAGTGTTGGCCGTCCTGCGCTTTAAGAATGCCGTTAGGCCTAATGTCATAGCGGGTAGTAACGGCTTGTCGTTCGCCCTGGGCGTTTTGCCACTCTTCGTGCCAGATCCAGGTATGCGAATCGAGACAGAAAAACTGTCGGCGGCGCCCTTCAGGTACAGGGCCGAAAAGCTGACCGCCGATTTCGGCTTCGCGGCGCATCAACGAGCGTTGCATGCGCTTGCGAGGATCTTCGTCGGTCCGGGGGAAAATTTTAGGTAGCAAGTTCATTACTGCCTCCCCCCGCCAAGGGCATCGTCAACCCGGCGGCGCGCGAAATCCACGTTTATCACATTATCTTGTTCGGGCTCTTCCACAGATTCGGCTGGCGGAGTTGTCTCGGTAGCCGAAGGCACAACGGCATGGCCGATTTCCATGGCGCCGGGGACTTCACTGAATTTTGCGGCCCAATCGGTACCCATTTCGGCCTCAATAATATTATCCAGCCGGTCTTTGACCCCTTCGAGGTCATAGTGAACACCGTAGTTAGCTTCTTGACTGCCAAAACCGGGGATATTGAAATTCATAAACTCTCTCTAGATGCCAAACAGCTGGCGAGCGTTAGCCGTGGTTTCTTTAGCTATTTTATCACGGCTTTCACCGCGTAACTCTGCCAAAAAATCGGCGACAACTCCCACTCGCGAAGGCTCATTTACCTTACCACGATAAGGGTGAGGTGTCAAGAAGGGCGCATCTGTTTCAAGTAGTAATTTTGCCAACGGGACGGCCTTGTAGGTTTCCAGCTGGGCCGGGTTTTTGGCGAAAGTGGCGATGCCGTTGACGCCAATGTAGAGTCCCCTGTCCAAACCCTTTTTCATATTAGCGGCGGAGTCGGTGAAGCTATGGAGCACACCCCGCAAGCCTTTATAACCGTCAAAAATCGGCCAAAAATCGTCGAAGGCCTCACGAACGTGGAAAATCAGCGGCAGATCGGCCGCTAGAGCCAGTTCAATCTGGAATACCAGCACCTTAATCTGGTCGGCTTTGGGTGAATGTTCGTAGTAGTAGTCCAGCCCGCACTCGCCGATGGCGACAACCTTGGGCTCGAGTGCCAAGGCGGCGAATTCCGGCACCCGGCGGCCGCCTAAATGGTGTTGCGCTTCGTGCGGGTGAATGCCGATCGAGGCCCAACAACCCTCGTGCTCCTGTGCGAATTTTACAGCCAATTGGCTGTCTTCGAGGTCACAGCCGACGCAAATTAGCTTAGTCACTCCCGCCGCGGTGGCATGTTTTACCAATTCCTTGCCACTTATTCCAGACTTGGCCCACAACTGGCGCGTGGTGCGTTCGCCTTCTTTAAGGCCGGCCGATTGGATGTGGCAATGCGTGTCAACCAGATTCATGCTTCGGAAAGAGGGTGCCTTTGATGGGCGTGACCTTGCCGTCTTTGAAGACGGCCTGTATTTTAATGGCAGTTTCGGGCAGGAATGGCTCCAAAAGCGTGGCGATATTCAGCAGTGAGCTGACCTGGTAAGCCAGCACTTCTTCAAGGTGTTGCAGGTCGCCGCCCTTGGCTATTTCCCAGGGCTTTTCCTCGTCAATGTACTGGTTGAGGCCACGGACCTGTTCCCAGACTTCGTCGAGGGCGCGGTCGAAGCGGCAGTCGGCCAAGGCTTCTTCGTATTTCGCGAGGTCGTGGCCGGCCTCGGGCAAGTCTTTAACATGGCCGGCGGTGTACTGCATGATCATAGCGGCGGTGCGCTGGACGGCGTTGCCCAACTCGTTGGCCAGCTCGTTGTTGTAGGCCGCTTCCAGCCTCTGCCAGCTGAAGTCGCCGTCCTCGTAGCTCGGCACGTGACGCAAAAAATAATAGCGAAAGGCGTCCACGCCGTATTTGTCGACGATTTCGGTGGGGTGCACGACGTTGCCGATCGACTTGCTCATCTTTTTGCCCTCAACGGTTATAAAGCCATGCACATAGAGCTGTCTGGGCAGTTTGATGCCAAGACCCATCAACATGGCTGGCCAGGTGGCAGCGTGAAAACGGATAATATCTTTGCCTATGACCTGTACGTTGGCCGGCCAGAAGTTTTTAAAATCCTGGTGTTCGGGGTAACCAAGGACCGTAATGTAGTTCATTAGAGCCTCGAACCAGACATGCATAACCTGCTCGCTGTCGCCGGGTACCGGAATCCCCCAGCCAATTTTATCTTTGTGTCTAGAAATACTAATGTCTTCCAGACCACCCTTAAGCAGGCTAAGGATTTCGTTACGACGGGTTTGTGGTACAACTTCAAACTCGCCGGACTCAATCGCCTTTATGATCTGCTCCGCGTAATTGGTCAGTTTAAAGAAGTAGTTCTCTTCTTCGATTTTCTCATAAGGCCGGTTGTGGTGCGGGCAGATACCGTTATTGGCCTTGGCTTCGGTTTCGGTGACAAAGGCTTCGTCACCTGTGCAGTACCAGCCGACGTATTTACCCTTGTAAATATCCTTTTTGAGAGCTTTCCAGATCAGCTGGGCGCGCTCTTCGTGCGCTGAATCGGTGGTTCGGATAAAACGGTTATTGCTAATGTTGAGCAAGTCGCCAAGCGCCGCGAAGCGCTGGCTGATCTGGTCGGCGTAGGCCTTGGGCTCCAGCTTTTGCTCGGCGGCTTTTTCGGCGACCTTGCCGCCGTGCTCGTCGGTGCCGGTGCTAAAGATGACGTCGTCGCCCTGTTGGCGGGCCCGCCTGGCCAGCACGTCGGCATACAACAGCTCCATGGCGAAACCGATATGCGGCTCGGCATTCACATACGGAATCGACGTACAAACGTAATACTTACCCATTTCACCTATTGTAACAGGTTGGCCAGTGATAATGGTGGGGCTGGAGGGATTCGAACCCCCGACTTCAGCAATGTGAATGCTGCGCTCTAGCCAGCTGAGCTACAACCCCAAGGCTCTAAGATTATATTATAGCGGGCGGTCGACGTAATCGGCGCAGAAAGCTTCGAAGACGGCGTTGGTCCAGCCAAAGCCAGTCTGGGATGGGTAAAGGCCTTTGACCGGTGGTTTTTCGGGTGACACGACGTTATATTTTTCTAGGAAGATGTGCTCCTTGTTGAACCACACCATGTTGGTTTTGAGCCACTTGGTGGCTACGCGGCGGGCGTCGGCATGGTAACCGTAGCGCTCCAGGGCTTTGACAACGATGAAGTGTAGTGGCGCCCAGCCGTTCGGATAAGCCCATTGCGTAGGCAAACTACCCAGGACATATTGCGTGAATGGCAGTGAGTCAGTGGTCGCCAAACCGCCCTTGTGCTCGAACTTACGAAGTGATTTTACCAGTACGGCGGCCTGGGCCTCGCTGACCATGCCGGCCCACATCGGGTAAAAGGCCGCCAGACTGCTGACCTGGCCCTTTTTCTTTTTGATGAAATTATAGTCGTAGAACAGGTCGCGGTTGGCGTCCCACATCAGTTCGTTCATGGTGGCCTGGCGCACGCTGGCGGCGTCATCCCATTTGGCGGCGGCCCGCTTGTCGTCGAAAATGCGGGCGGCCCGGGCAAAGTCGGTTTCGTATTTGTACAGCAGGGAGTTGAGGTCGACCGGCAAGAAGTTAAGGGCCCGGCGCTCGAAGCGCGGCGTCATGTCCCAGCCACTTTCGGCTTCGGCCAGATCGTGCAGGTAGTTGATGTCGTAGTGCCGGCTGAGGCCGCGGTAAATCTGCCGTTCGTTGGGTTTTTTAATGCCCATCCATACGGTGTTATACTCCTGTTCGGCCACGGCCATGGCCTGCTTCAGCCACTCGTCACCCGGGGCATAGCGCTGGTAAACGTCAAAAATAAAGGTGGTCAGGAACGGCGGCTGGCTGCGGCCGGTCAGGTAAGTGCGCGAGGCGTTTGGTATAACTTTGAAACGCTTAAATAAAAAAAGCAGGTTTTCGAGAATGCCGGTGACCAGTTGCTTGTGCTGGTCGTCGAGCATTCCCTGCACCATAAAATAACTGTCCCAGTAATACATTTCGTTGTAGTCAAAGCCGGTGCGCTCCCGGTAAGACGGCACCAAGTAAGGGTGCGGCAGGCCCAGCAGGCTTTCATCGTCTTTGGGGTGGCTACGTTCTACTTTTGACCAATATTTAGCGATGTAGTCACGGGCGGCTTTAACGTCTTCCGGCGCCAGCTCTTTATCCGCCCTGAACGATAGCGGCAAAACCTTGGAGGCTTTAACCGCCAGGTTCTTGGCTTTATTTTTAGCCTTGTTTTTGGCGTTTCCCAATTGACTCATTACTACCAGCCTACATGAAAATATCCCCTAAATCACGGGGATATTTTCAAAGTGGAGCGTGACGTTCGCTTAGTAGCGGTCGCCGCCTCCGCCGCCACCATTGTAACCACCACCGCCACCGCGGGGTCGGTCTTCGCGAGGACGAGCCTCGCTGACGACGATTGGTCGGCCGTCGAGGTCTTTACCGTTGAGCTCTTCAACGGCTTTTTTAGCCTCTTCGTCGCTCGACATTTCCACGAAACCGAAGCCCTTGCTACGGTTGGTGTCGCGATCGACGATCACGTTAGCTGACACAACGGTGCCGGCCTGTGAAAAGAAGTCTTTAAGGCTGTCGTCGTTGGTTGCCCAAGCGAGCGAGCCGATAAATAGTTTGGTTGCCATTTACTCTCCTATGTAACCGAGGTAACCTGGCAAACCAGTTAGCTGCGCCTCTGAAACACTTATAATTAATTAACTAAACTCTAGAACCTAACGGAACCGTTATTAGCAGCTTTTCTAGCAGGGCCAGTGTAACAGGTAAAGCCCTTGCGTACAAGGCCTACTGGACGTCGGCCAGTTGGACGAGGAAAACCAGCACGGCATTGCCCGGCACCGGACCCTGCCCTTGGGCGCCGTAACCGACCGACGGCGGAATGATCATTAGGCGCGTGCCACCGACTTTCATGCCGGTTATAGCTTGCTCCCAACCTGTAATAACCTGATGCGCGCCCAGCGTGAAAACAAACGGCTGTAGCTTGCCGTCCGAACCGGTCTTGGATTCGTCAAATAAGGTGCCGTCGGTCAGCCAGCCTTCGTAAACCACGGCCGCTTTCTTACTGTCGGTCAGCTCGGTACCGGTGCCTTTCTGGACGTCGGCAAACAGGCCGGAAGTGCTGTCTTTGTACTTGTCATACTGCTTAAAAGTCGAGGGGTCAATGCCGCCGGAGCTAGAACCGGAGCCGGAACCGGATGAGGAACCGCCGCTCTGTCCTTTGCTGTTATTCAATTGGCCCAGATCGGCGCCAGCGGAACTTACGCTTAACCCACCCGAATTATCGGGCGCGTTAGCCTGATTCAGCGAAATGGTGTGGTCACCAACCGTCTGTTGCAGGTGGGCGACTTTTTTGGGCGTATGATGGCCGAACAATAATAAACCGCCGCCCGCCAACAGCGCGGCGGCCACGAATCCCACCGCTCCTACCGTTATTTCTCTTTTTGTCATCCTACCTAATTGTAAGCGAGCCGGGCCATAAACCCAAGCGGCTATTTAGAACGAACGCGCAGTACGGCCCGCAAATTTGAAAGGTAATGCTGGGGGTTCACTTTGGGGTGCTTTTTAAGATAGTCGGAGTGCCTGTCGCGGAAGGTCAACAGCTTTTCGGGCGAATGGTCGTACTTATCATAAGCCGGTTTAGTATTAATAGACGAGTCAGACTCCATTTGGGTAAGCTCCTCCTGGATTTCCTCGTCGGTCATAAACACCTGCTTGGTCGGCTTCTGAAGGTAATTCCCGTTCATGGCCGGACTTTAGGCTGTTTGGGCTTCTTGATTTCCTTACGGCCTCGATCTTTCGACATAATACCTACAGTATACGCCTTCTAAGGTGTTTTTACCAGCTTTACTGGATTGTGATGCGGCCAGTGTTGCCGGCGTTAAAGTGGTCGTGAAAGCCGTAATTGCCCTTTTTAGTGACTTTAAAAGTCGCCGTCTGGCCCGGATCAATGTTACCAACGTTCAGGTCCAGGTCGTCGGTATGTTGTGGGTGCGGATCGGAAGCGAACTGCATCACGTTCGACGACTTGTTCTCGACAGCCACCGTGTCGCCCGACATAACGGTCGTTACGGCCGGGCTGAAGCCGTTGTCAGTATAAGTTATAGTAGCCGCGACCTGGATGTTTGTACCCCCGTCGTTTGCGACCGGTGGCTGAGTGCTTGGCGAAACTTTAGCCTGGGCCGTGCTTGCCGCCGATGGCTTGGAATTATCCTTATGCAACACCAAGTAGCCGCCCCCGCCAACGATCACTACCACCAGAATACCGATAACAAATGCCTTCATGCCGCGTCCTCTCCGTAAAAGACTATGATATCAAAAAAGCACCACTGGCGTGATGCGTTTTTGGAGGAGCTGGCGGGTACTGCCCC
>CAYUNY010000035.1:0-6981 GCA_964446315.1 uncultured Candidatus Saccharibacteria bacterium | reverse complement strand
CCGTTAAGTACGCTTTTCTTAAGAATCGCGTTGGCGGCGACATCATTTACGACCCTAAGGAATCCGTCAGCCTGGAAGGCAACAGCGGGCCTTACTTGCAATACGCCCATGCCCGGGCGCGGTCGATACTGAATAAGGCTGATGGTGCAGGCGAGCTGGGCGGCGAGCTGGAGGGCGGCGAGCGCTCGCTGGCCCGCAAGCTGGGCGAATACGCCGAAACCGTCGACAAAGCCGTGGCCGAGTTAATGCCGCACTACATTTGCACCTATTTATATGAATTGGCGCAGACCTTCAATCGCTTTTACGAGAACAATCGGGTTATTGGCGATAACCGCGAAACTCACCGTTTAGCCTTGGTTAACAGATACGCCACGACGCTTAAGACCGGCCTGGAACTGCTAGGCATCCCGGCGCCTGATAAAATGTAAGTAATAAAGAGGAGTTTTATGGCAACCAAATCACCAAAAGGCGAGTCAGAACAGACCAGGGTGGTAACAAACGGTTCAACAATCCGCATAGAGCAACCTCAGAGCGACCGCGGACGCAAGCCCAAGGTTTCGGTGGTTGTGGGCAATAGCACCGACGAATTTGTTGGCGGTTTCCTGGACTTCCTGCGCGAGCACGCGGTTGTCGGCTTAGCTATAGGCTTCGTCATCGGCGTCCAGGCCCAGACCTTGGTCAAACAGCTGGTGGATAGCTTTATTAACCCCGCGTTTACTTTGTTTTTTGGCCAGGCCCTCACCAACCGACACTTTACTCTGCATTTCCACGACCATGAAGGCATCTTTAACTGGGGAGCCTTTGTTTACGGCTTAATGAACTTCATCTTCGTGATGGTGGCGGTGTACGCCTTGTTTAAGTACCTAAAACTGGACAAGCTCGATAAGCCTAAGAAGAAAAAAGAAGATGCCGAAGTCGCCTGACGACGAATGGAAAGACAAGCTGACGCCCGAGCAGTATCACGTCCTGCGCGAGAAAGGCACCGAAGCGCCGTTCACCGGCAAACTGCTTAACGAAAAGGGCAGTGGCGATTTCGTTTGCGCCGCCTGCGGCCAGGTGGTTTTCAAAAGTGACACCAAATTCGACAGTGGTAGCGGCTGGCCCAGTTTTTATGACCCGGCCAACACCAAAGCCGTTAAATTGATTGAAGACAACAGCCACGGCATGCACCGCACAGAAGTGGTATGCGCCAATTGCGGCGGTCACCTGGGGCATATGTTCGAAGACGCGCCCGATCAACCTACCGGCCAACGGTTCTGCATAAACTCTTGCTCGCTAGATTTCAAGCCCCAGAAATAGCCGGCGGGGTGTATAGTAAAGTCACATTAACAAAAGGAGCAAGGTATGAACGCCTTTATCCGGTTACTCTACGCATTATTAATAGCGGCTTCGGTCGTAACGTTTGTGGGGGTGGCGATTTTTTCGGCCTACCAGCCACCCAAAGGCCCGGCATTCCCGACGACCTATTCATCGGGCGTGAACGACAGCCAGTTTAAGGCCTACGACAAGGCCAATCAGGTCTACCATCCTAAAGAGCAGGCCTACCAACGCAAAGTTGCCACAATCGCCCTGGTAGCGTCAGTGGTCGTGCTGTTCGTAGGCTTGAAAGTGCTCAAGGAAGGCGTGGTCGCTGAGGGCATCGCGCTGGGTGGTGTTGGCACCAGCCTGTACGCTATCATAACCGCCAGCGTTGGCGACGGTCGCTTAGTGAGATTCCTGGCCGTTACACTCTTCCTGGTATCTGCCGTGCTGGTCGCCCAGCGCCGTTTCGCGGCCGCCGAGTCGGTTAAGAAAAAATAGTTAGCAGTTGGCGTCGTAGTGCTTAGTGCCCCAGGCGGCCATTTGCTTGAGGATCGGTAATAAATCCTGGCCCTTAGAGGTAAGGCTATATTCGGTGCGTGGAGGCACCTCGGCGAAGCTTTGGCGGGTGATTATGCCGTGGGCTTCGAGGTCGTCGAGGCGCTGGCTGAGGGTGCGGGGATTAATACTGCCGACCGATTTCTCGAGCTCGCCGAAGCGCTTTGGGCCGGCGAACAGGTCGCGTAGAATCAGCGCCGTCCACTTATTACCAATAATTTCCATAGCGCTGGCGATACAGCCGGTTTTGGGTTCAAGGGTTGTGTTAACAGAAGCGGCTTTCATACTTTACAAAGTATAGCATAATCTTGAGGTATAATTACGCCAATGATAGACAAAAAGGCGGTGCCGACAAAACTGTTATGGGTCGATTTGGAAATGACCGGGCTGGACGCCGAAAACGACGTTATTCTGGAAGTGGCCGCCGAAATAACCGACTTTGATTTTAAGACCCTGGCCAGTTACGAAGCCCGCCTCAAACAGCCGCGCGAAAAGGTGGTAGAGCGCATGCAAAAAAATATCTGGTGGGCCGATTTTCCGGACAACCGCGACGAGTTCGTGAATAAACTTGACGAAGGCAAGCCCAGTGACGAGGTCGAAAAAGAGCTCGTTGAGCTGGTTGAACGACATTTTGGCGCCGAGCCGGCCGTGCTGGCAGGCAACAGCATTCATAACGACCGTAATTTTATTAAAAAGTGGTGGCCGCAGTTAGACTTGAAGCTTCACTATCGCATGCTTGATGTCAGCGCCTGGAAGGTCTTCATGCAAGGCAAGTACGGTGTTGAATTCGAGAAGAAAGAAGTTCACCGGGCCTTCGATGACATTCAGGCCAGCATTGCCGAGCTACAGCATTACTTGGAGTGGTTCAAAAATGGATCACAAGACGGTTGAAGACTACATACTAAGCATGCCGAACTCGCGGCTGGATTACCCGTTCGGCGAGGGCGTGGCGGTTTATAAAACCGGCGACAAAATGTTCGCCCTGATCAGCGAAGCCAAAGACCCGGTTCAGCTCAGCCTCAAATGCGATCCGGAATTATCAAAGGTACTGCGCGAAAAATACGATGAAATCATGCCCGGCTATCATTTGAATAAGAAACACTGGAACACGCTGGTGCTGGCCGGTCAGTTGGGCTGGGAAGAAGTGCAGGGGCTGATTCGCCACAGCTACCACTTGGTGGCCGGCACCCCGACCCATCTGCCTAGTTAACCGAAGCCGAATCCACCTGTTTTATTAGCAACCGGGCCTGGTCGAAGTCACTGGAGACTAAAGCGCGGCCAACCTTGCCCTTGTTGGCTTGGTAGGTTCGCTTCAGGTCGTTGGAGTAGGCGCTGAGTTTCGATTTCATAACCGCTTGCAGGGCCTGGTTGTAGGTGCCGGCGGAGGCGGCGGCGTCAAGCTGGTCGTCGGTAGCCTTGCTGACCTTGGCGGACAATTGCTTACTGCTGACCTTGACGTGATTCTTCGACATATATTTCAATAAGTCATCCTGCGCGCTGGATATAGTGAGCCGGGCGGTGGCCACAAAGTTCTGGTTGTCGGTAGACAGGTCCTGTTGCTGGGCGGCATTTATGGCTAGGTGAATTAGCTCCTGTTGATCAGCAACCACAGTAGTGTAACCGGTTAGGCTCGAGCCGCCGCCCAGCAGGTTTTTGATGATCACGAAAACAATCATTAAGGCCAGCAAACCACCACCGATAAATAACCAGCGCATAGGGCCGGAACTGGCGCCGGGCAGTATCGGGCGCTTTGGCCTTTGTGGCGGTTCCATCAGGAAGCTGTAGTCCGGTTGGTGCGGATCGGCCGGTGGTGCCGGCTGGGCAGGGGCATTGGGCAGTGCCGCCGGGTCGACCGTGTATTGCTGGGTCGGCGCGGAGTGTTCCAGCCGTAATTTATCGGGCATTCGAGGTTGTGAAGGCAGTTGCGATGACTGGGTCGTTACGTTTGGGCGGGCGGTGTTCGGCTGGACAATCTTCTGTTCCATGTAAGCGCCGGCGTATTGCTTAAGATGGCCGGGCATCGACTTCTGCATAGCTTGCTCAATCTGTTTCTGGGCCTGTTGGGGCACGTAGGCGGGCTTGTCCGAACTGACGTATTTTTTAAGATGAGCCGGCATAGACTCCTGCATGTGCTGGTTCATGGCCTGCTCGATATGCTGTGGGATAGGCGTACGTTGGTTCAGGGCGTTGTTACTAGGCATTGGTTTAATTAAACCATAAGCACAGGGGAGTCTGCTATGCTAATGCCATGAGCAAACAGCAGAGGCTGGTGCTGGTGGTAGCCATTCTGGCGTCATTCGTGGCGTTTCTGGACAGCGCCATCGTCAACGTGGCCCTGCCGGCCATAATGCGCGAGCTGGGCGGCGGGCTATCGGTTCAGCAGTGGGTGGTTGACGCGTATCTGTTAACTCTTGGCTCGCTGATCATGATTGCCGGCTCGTTGTCCGATCTTTTGGGCCGCAAAAAAATCTTATGGCTGGGGCTGTGGGGTTTTGGCGTAGCCTCATTGCTGTGTGCGGTCGCGCCCAGCGCCACCTTATTAATTATTGCCAGGGCCCTACAGGGAGTGGCCGGCGCTTTGTTGGTGCCGAGCTCATTGGCCATGATAATCTCCGCCTTTTCGGGCCCGGCGCAGGGCAAAGCCATTGGCAGTTGGACGGCCTGGACGGGTATTTCGTTCATACTGGGCCCGCTGGTCGGAGGGGTGCTGGTGGACAGCGCCTCATGGCGCTGGATTTTCGCGATTAACGTGTTGCCAATAGCCATAACTCTGTATCTGTTAAGCAAGGTCGAGGTGGCTAAAGACAAGAAATCTGACGCCACTGTTGATTTTGTTGGCGCCGTTATTTGCGCGGTCGGGCTTGGTAGTACCGTGTACGCCCTGATCGAACAACAGCACTATGGCTGGGCCAGCCCGATGATTTACGGGCCGTTGGCCGTTGGCATCGTACTACTTTTTGTATTCTTATTGTACGAAGGACGCGTCAAACACCCCATGTTGCCGCTCAGTTTGTTCAAGAACCATAACTTCAGCGTCGGCAACGTCGCCACTCTGTCGGTCTATGCCGGTCTAACGGCATCGTTCTTTTTGCTCGTGGTGTTCCTTCAGCAGGTGGCCGGTTATTCGGCGCTGGCGGCCGGGCTGGCCGGTGTGCCGGTGACTTTAATTTTGTTCATACTGTCACCTAAAACCGGCGAACTGGCTGGCAAGTACGGCCCGCGGCTGTTCATGGGTTTCGGCCCGATCATCGCCGGTGCCGGTTGGTTGTTGATGTTACGCTTGACCACCGACGTGCATTACTGGACCCAGTTGTTTGGCCCGATCGTTCTATTCGGTATTGGCCTTGCTATCACCGTGGCGCCGCTAACGGCCGCTATCCTGGGCGACGTGCCGCCCGAAAAGGCCGGCATCGCTTCGGCCGTTAACAATGCCGTGGCCCGCATCGCCGGCCTGCTGGCGGTGGCCGCCGTGGGGGTTATCATGAACGTCGAAGTCCTCAGCAAGTCCACCATGCCGGCCTTCCATAGGGGCATATTAACGGTTTCGATCCTGCTAATCATTGGTGGCCTGATCTCGCTGGCCGGTATCCGCAACCCCGTCAAAAAATAGTAATTTGCTCATGCTTGCAAAAGCCCTTCAGAGGGCTATTATGGAGTGAATTAAGGAGATTACCGATGCCAGCCCTGGGAGCCTCAGTCTTTAAGCCAGCCCCCAAAGAAGTTCGCAAGGCCAAAGAAGAGCTTTGCGCGAACCTGAAAGACCGCATGGTTGCCTTACTACATGATCATGACGGTAGCCTGCTTGAGCGTAGCGTCCAAGTATCTTATTCGGTTAATGGCCAGCAAGATGATCAGGAGCAGACGGTTGCATGGGTCGACGGCGATCCGGGGCTGGTAAACCTCATGACTGCCCGAAGCGTCGGCGGCCATGTTATAGAGGGTAGCCTGTTCCGCCATTTTTCCATTGACGGCCATAAGGAACTCTATCCCAACTGGGCCTATCGGGACAGTGACCCTAGCGAGGTCATTCTTATGCTACACAACGGTGCCGACAACGTGGCCATGTTAGAAGCGGCCAAAGCGCGCTCCTAAGCGTGGCTAGAGTACAATAGGGGTAATATGGACGCGGTTGAGGAAGTTAAGTCTCGTTTAAGTATCGAAGACGTTATTAGTGAATACGTGCAGTTGAAGCGGGCCGGCCGCAACTGGAAGGGCATGAGTCCGTTCAGCAACGAAAAGACGCCCAGCTTCATGGTCAGCCCCGAAAAACAGATCTGGCACGACTTTTCTTCGGGCAAGGGCGGCAACATGTTCAGCTTTGTGATGGAAGTCGAGGGGCTGGACTTTAAGGGCGCCTTGGAGCTGTTAGCCCGCAAGGCCGGGATTGATATTGAGCAGTACCGCTCGGCGCCGCGCGTTGGCGGCCCGAATAAGGAACGGCTTTACGAACTGCTGGATATGGCCGCCAAGTTTTACCAGGTGCAGTTTTCCAAGAATAAGACGGCGCTGGAATATATCCTTAAAACCAGGCAGTTTTCTAAAGAAACGGCGCTGGAGTGGCGGCTGGGTTATTCGCCCAACAATGGCTCGGCGCTGGTAACCTACGCTAAGGGCAAGGGCTTTAGCGAGGCCGAGATCAAGCAGGCCGGGCTGAGCGCCCAGAGCTATAAGGGCGGCATCCAGGACATGTTCCGCGGCCGGCTGATGATTCCACTGCAGGACCCGCAGGGCAGGGTGATCGGCTTCACGGCTCGCCAGCTCGACGACGACCCGAACGCGCCCAAATACATCAACACGCCGCAGACCGTGCTGTATGACAAAAGCCGCCACATTTACGGTTTACATCTGGCCAAGGAAGCCATCCGCAAGACCAAGATTGCAGTGTTGGTGGAGGGGAACCTAGATGTCATTGCTAGTCACCAAGCCGGCGTACGGCAAGTCGTGGCCACGGCCGGCACGGCGTTGACCGAACCGCACCTGAAAGCTTTAAGCCGCTTCACGGGCGATATCCGGCTGTGTTTCGACGCTGACAAAGCCGGTATGGCGGCCACCGAACGGGCTATCCCCATTGCCAGCCGGGTCAAAGTGTCGCTGAGCATTATCAGTGTGCCGGAGGGCAAAGAC
>CAYUNY010000034.1:0-7211 GCA_964446315.1 uncultured Candidatus Saccharibacteria bacterium | reverse complement strand
CACGAAGCCGGCCACGCCCTGGTGGGCCACGTCCTGCCCGACAGCGACCCGGTGCACAAGGTCACCATCATCCCGCGCGGTGGCACCGGCGGCGTTACCTGGTTCATCCCGCCCGAAGACCGCGTTTTCGTGTCGCTTATCCAGTTTAAAGACATGCTGGCTCGAGGCCTGGGCGGTCGCATTGCCGAGGAAGTCGTGCTCGGCCATGACCGCATCACCACCGGCGCCGGCAACGATCTCCAACACGCCGCCGAGCTGGCCCGCGACATGATTGTCAACCAGGGCATGGGTAAGACCCTGCGGGACCAAGTCTTCCACGTCGACGAAGGCATGATGATCGACCGCATGGTGCACGAACGTGATTATTCCGAAGACACCGCCAAGGTCATAGACCAGGAAGTAGAAAGCCTGATCACTGAGGCCGCCAACCGCGCCCGCACCGTTATCAAGGCCAACCTCGATAAACTCGAAGTCCTGAAAGACCACTTGCTAGAGAAAGAAACCGTCGACGCCGACGAAGTCCTGCACGTTCTTAAGGGCGCTAAAATGCCCGCCGGCGCGGCCCTCTACTAAAAATAATCCATTTTCGCCTGTTATCGATAGGGTGCCTGTTTTATACTAGTGGGGAATGAATCCCAGCTCTGATCACGCTACCGCTAAGAAAAGCCGAATCAGCATAGGCAATGTCGCGGCACTGCTTGTCGCGACCGCGTTCGTCGGCCAGCTATTGGGTTTTTTGCGCACCAAGCTGGTGAATGGCAACTTTCCGCTGACCGGCCCGCACAGCACCGACGCCTACTTCGCCGCTTTCAGCATTCCCGACTTCTTTTTCTTCACGCTGGCGGCCGGCGCTTTGGGCGTGGCCTTTATGCCGGTACTTTCCGACCACCTGCACCGCGGTGACCGCAGGGGCATCTGGGACCTCTCGGCCTCGCTGATGAACCTGCTGGCCGTCATTATGGGCGTGGTCGGCTTGATCATGCTGGTCTTCGCCGAGCCGCTGATTAAGCACGTGGTGGCGCCCGGCCTCAGTCCCGAGCAGTTGCACAACGCCGCCACCATCATGCGCTTCCTGGCCTTTAACCCGCTGTTGTTCACTATCTCGGGTATCCTGACCAGCGTCCAGCAAACCATGGGCCGCTTCTTTTTCTTCGCCATAGCGCCTCTGTTTTACAACCTGTCGATCATCTTCAGCATCTATATTTTCAAACACAGCCTAGGGGTGGTCGGCCTTGGCATCGGCGCCCTGATTGGCGGCATTGTCCAGTTGATCGTCGTGGCAATCGGCATGTGGAAGACCGGCTGGCGCTGGCACCCGGGCATTAATTGGCAGAGCAAAGACTTTCATATCATTTTGCGCAACCTGCCGCCGCGCTCGCTGGACCAGGGCGTCGACCAGGTTAACAGCGTCGTTGAAACGCACATCGCCAGCGGCCTGGGCGCCGGTTCGATAAGCAACTACAACAATGCCTTCGTGTTGAGCACGGCGCCGATCCTGCTGATCGGCACGGCCATTTCTACGGCCGCTTTTCCGCGCCTTAACGCCCGCCTCAGCCAGGGCCGGCCCGACCTTTTCCGGCGTGACTTCCTGATGGTCTTGCGGGCCATGATCTGGATCGCCGCGCCGCTGGTGGTGGTCTGCTTCTTTGGGCGGGGCTACCTGGCCCGTTTAATTTATTCCAAAGGCAACGTGCAGATCGCCACCATTTTCGGCTACCTGACCCTGGCTATTTTCTTCCGCATCATCTACTCGATTATTTCGCGCTGGTTTTACGCCCAAAAAGACACCAAAACGCCGCTCTTCGTATCGCTGTTCACGATTGCCCTGAACATTTTCCTGGCCGTAACCCTGGCCCGGCCCAGCGCGTACGGCGTAGCCGGCCTGGCTCTGGCCCAATCAATCGTAGCGGCCGTGGAGGTATTTATTTTGTCGGTAATAATGCTCCTGCGCGACCACCAACTGTTCGACGCCTATTTCTGGGAAGGCGTCTGGAAGATTGTTTCGGTTACCGGTTTCAGCGTCATCGCCGCCTTCATCATGATTTCACTCTACCCGCTGGGACTGCACGACCGCGGCTTCTTCACGCTCGGCAGTAAGCTGTTCTTCATCGCCGCCGTCACGTTTGGTGTTCACATGACCGTATCGGCTATCTTCGACCTTGAGGAAATGCGCCCCGTCATCGCCCGCCTCAAAAAAATCGCCCTCAAACCCGTCAAATTCGAGCTATGACCCAGGATCACATTCGGAATTTTTGTATTATCGCGCATATTGACCACGGCAAGTCGACGCTGGCCGACCGTTTGCTGGAATTAACAGGTACGGTCCAAAAGCGCGACATGAAAGCCCAGCACCTAGACAAAATGGACCTGGAGCGCGAAAAGGGTATCACCATAAAACTGGCGCCGGTGCGTATGCAGTACAAAGATTACGAACTGAACCTGATTGATACGCCCGGCCATGTCGATTTCAGCTATGAGGTGTCACGTAGCTTAGAAGCCTGTGAAGGCGCCTTGCTGGTGGTGGATGCCACCCAGGGCATCCAGGCCCAGACGCTGGCCAACGTTTACCTGGCGCTGGCCGCCGAGCTGAAGATAATCCCGGTGCTTAACAAAATCGACCTGCCGGCCGCCGACGTCAAAAAAGTCAGCGCCGAGATAATCAGCCTGCTGGGTTGTGGCGAAGACGACATCCTGCACATTTCAGCCAAGACCGGGCAGGGCGTGGAGGCCGTTTTAGAACGTGTCGTTAACGACATTCCGGCGCCCAAGCCATCGGAAATTTCGGAAACCAGGGCCCTGATTTTTGACAGTTACTATGATGACTACCGCGGCGTGATCCTTTATGTGAGGGTGTTCGATGGTGAAATTAAGAAGAACGCCAACATCAAAATGATGGCCACCTCAGCCGAAGGCCTGGCGCTGGAAGTCGGCGCCCTGCGGCCCGAAATGAAGGCCAATCAAGTCCTGCAGGCCGGCGAGATCGGCTACATCGTTACCAATCTCAAAACTACCCGCGACGCCAAAGTCGGCGACACCATCACGCTGGCCGATCACCCGGCCAAACAGCAACTGCCTGGCTACCGCGACGTTCAACCCTTTGTTTACGCCGGCTTCTTCCCCGAGAGCAACGAGCAGTACCAGGAACTAAAAGACGCGGTCGAAAAGCTGAGCCTGAGCGACTCAGCACTGCAGTTCGCACCCGAAAATTCGCCGGTTCTGGGCTTCGGCGTGCGTATCGGCTTCCTGGGCTTACTGCACATGGACATCGTCCGCGAGCGCCTGGAAAGGGAATATGATCTCGACCTGGTGGTCACCAGCCCGTCGACCGATTACCAAATCAGTCTACTAAACGGCGAGGAACTTGATATTAAAAGCGCCGCCGACCTCCCCGACCCGGCCAAGATAGAAGAAATCCGGGAACCGTGGATCAGGGGCGAAATCGTCGTGCCGCAGGATTACGTTGGCAATGTCATCCAGCTTATTAACTCCAAGCGCGGACTGCAGAAGAATATAAGCTACGTCGAAAAGCAGGCACTAATCAGTTTTGAGGCGCCGCTGGCCAATCTGCTGACCGACTTTTACGACCAGCTCAAGAGCCTGACCAGCGGCTACGGATCCTTCAACTACGAGCTCGACGATTACCGCGCCGAAGATCTGGTGCGCCTCGATTTTTACGTGGCCGGCGACATCGTCAGCGCCCTCAGCGTCATGGTTCACAAATCCGAGGCCGAGAGATTGGGCCGCGAAACCGTCGAGAAACTAAAAGAAATTATTCCCCGCCAAAACTTCCAGGTTAGCCTGCAAGCGGCCATCGGCGGCCGCTTCATCGCCCGCGAAGATATCAGCGCTTACCGCAAGGATGTTACCAGCGGACTATACGGTGGCGATGTCTCCCGCAAGAAGAAAGTGCTGGCCAAACAGGCCAAAGGCAAGAAGCGCCTTAAAAAATTCGGCAGGGTCGACATTCCGGCCGAAGCCTTTACCGTCATGCTGAAACGCGACTAGGTTATAATTAGGCAATGGATCAATCCCTCAAACAAAAACTGGACACGTATAAACCTTCCGAAGTTACCACTCAACTTATACAAGATACGCCGATCTTGCTGTTGGTCGGGCCAACCGGCGCAGGCAAGGATTCGTTGAAGACCAAGTTGCTGGAGACAGATCGCTTCCACCACATCGTGTCGCACACCACCCGACCGCCGCGCATTAACCACGGGATTGTCGAACGCGACGGCAGCGAGTACCACTTTATTAATATGGAAACGGCCGAGAAAATGCTCGACGACGGCGCTTTCATCGAGGCTAAAATGTATAGCGGCAATCTGTACGGCACCAGCGTAGCCGAAATCCAGGCCGCCCACAACGAAGGTAAAACAGCCATGACCGATATTGAGGTGCAGGGTGTGGCCGAGTACAAGACCCTGGATCCGGGCGTTATGGCCGTATTTTTGCTACCACCCGATTTTCAAACCTGGCAGGAACGTCTTCAGCGCCGTTACGGCGACGTGGTTGACGCCGACGATTCGCGCCTACGTATGGAAACCGCCCTCAACGAACTCGAACAATTGCTAACCACCGACTATTACGTTCCGATTATTAATGATGATCTTGAAAAGGCCTTCAAAGAAGTCCAGTCAGTGCTGGACTCATCCGATCATCATGCCGAGCATGAAGCCGATGCCCGCGGCGTTGCCGAACAACTGGCCAAAGATATCCGAGCGCACTTGCACCAAGCCGAATAGACTTGGCACTCTTGACTCTGGAGTGCCAAAATTGTAAGATACGAATATTATGACGGAGCGCCAGCAGAACATTCTTAGTGCTATTGTGGAGCAGTTCGCCGAGGTAGCCAGCCCTGTCGGCAGTAGCCTGATGGCCAAGGTCTTTAATGTTAGCTCGGCGACCATCCGCGCTGAAATGGCCGAACTGGAAAGGCACGGTTACATCCATCAGCCACACACCAGCGCCGGCCGCGTACCCACCGACAAAGGCTACCGTTTTTATGTTAATAACCTGGCCGAAAACACCCAGCCTAGCCTGAGCGAGGGCCGTGCCGAACGTGCCCTGGCCGCCCGCGTGCAAAGTGCCGGCGCCCCGGAACGCATGATTCGCAACGCCGTCGACACCCTGGTCGAGTTAACTCATAACCTTGGCCTGGCTACGATCGGCCCACAGCTTTATATGAGCGGCTTGTCTAACTTGTTTGGCCAGCCTGAATTCATTGGCGGCGCCCAGGTCCAGCAAGTCGCGCAGTTACTCGACAACCTTGAGCCATGGCTGAGAGAAGCCGCGCCCAACGAACCGCTCAGCGTTTACATCGGCGCCGAAAACCCTATCGGCCGCACCGCCGGCGTCAGCCTGATTATCAGCCGTTTCCGCAGTCCGTTCAGCGACCGCAGCTACATCGGCACGCTCGGCCCGACCCGCCAAAGCTACCGCGATGTGATGGGCCTGGTAGCCCGCGCCGGCCAGGAACTCGAGGAAGTGCTTTATGTCTAGCTTACAACCTGATGGCCGCGAGTTCTTATTCGCCAGTCCGGAACTTGGCCAAGACAGCACCACCCCCAACGGCGTAGAACCGACTGTTACCGCGCCAAACGTGCCAACGGCACCACAACCGACCGAATTTGATCTAGCGATGGGGAGGTTTATTGCTAGCGCCGAGCCTCTGGAGAAGTACCCTGTGCCCAAAGAAAACAGCATCTCGGTTGAGCGAATTGGTCAGGCGGTTTTTACAGGTTTCTTTAAGACTGTTACTTTTCCAGCTTATGTCTATCTAAGGGCTAAGGAAAGACTCGGTGAGCGATAAGCTCAAAAAACCGGTCACAAAAACCGATCTTGTCGCGTTACAGCAGCAAATCGGCGAGCTAACCCAGGCCCTCCAACGCGAGCGAGCCGATGCTACCAACATCCGTCGTCACCACGAAGAAGAAATAACTCGCCTGCGCACCAGCGTAAAAGCACATGTTGTGTCTGACCTGCTACCAGTAATCGACAACTTCGAGCGCGCGCTTAAACATGTGCCGAAAGAACTGGAAGGGAATGATTACATAAAAGGCGTCCAGGGGGTTGTCAAACAGTTCGAGCAGACCCTTGCAGATATGGGCGTGGAGCGTATCAAGACCGTCGGCGAACACTTTGATCCAGAACTACACGAAGCTGTCAGCGCGGAAGGCGAGGGCAATGATGAAACCGTATCCGAAGAACTCCAAGCTGGCTACAAAATTGGTAACGACGTCATCCGCCATGCCATGGTGCGGGTAACCAGGCAGTAGTCATGTCTGTTGGAGCACAAGGGTCCACGATATTGCCCGGTATTGAACTCGGCCAAGTCGCGAGCGGTCTTGAAGCCGGTATGAGGGAGCTTTACCCGGAGTCCGTGGATCCCTTGAGGGGGTCGTTTTGCGATATTGCTTCGGCCGCAGTGCAATGCTGGCTTAATGACAGGGGAGTAGAAACGGAGCTGTTGCAAAAGAAAACGGGCTCCCAGCGGGTTCTGCCTCCCCCTAGGGCTTCCTATCACGTAACAGTCTTGGCTGAATACGGAACTGACACCGTGACGCTTGACTCGACCTACCGCCAGTTCATAAAGCCCATCTTTGCTCGGGTGTTTCAAAGCCCGGGCACCGCGGTAGGCTTACGCGAAGAAAGCATTGCCGCTTTTGCGACGGATGAATACCGGCAAGCTTCCCAGCGAACTGCCAAGGCTGTCCAGAACAGAGCGGCCTTAGTCGGTTGTGACAAGGCCACCAAGCAGGCCTTAGGGCAGAGGTTAGAAGAAGCCTATGCCTGGTTATGGAGCCCCGAAGGCCTGAAACCATTCCGCCCGAACCGCCGGGTACGCTACCAGGGCGCCCGTATTGCTGAGCATATTGTATAAATCACATAGTTGGCACTCTTGACATGAGAGTGCCAATTTATTAAACTGGCAGTAGTAAATCAAGACTCTAATTTAAGGGAAAGGATAGTGCAAATGAGCAAGATTATCGGAATCGACCTGGGAACTACCAACTCGGCAATGGCTGTGATGCAGTCAGGCAAGCCGGAAATTATCGCAAACAGCGAAGGCGCACGCACTACGCCCTCTGTCGTGGCCGTAAACAAGAACGGCGAACGACTGGTTGGCCAAGTGGCCCGCCGCCAGCAGGTGACAAACCCCAAAAACACCATTTATGAAGTTAAGCGCCTGATCGGCCGCAACTGGAACG
>CAYUNY010000033.1:0-7343 GCA_964446315.1 uncultured Candidatus Saccharibacteria bacterium | reverse complement strand
CTGCTTGAGCAGGTAGCTGACGTCGGGCAGGAAGCCCATGTCGAGCATGCGGTCGACTTCGTCGAGCACCACGATGTTGAAGTTCTCGAGGTTCAGCGTGCGGCGTTCCAGGTGGTCTTTAATACGGCCGGGGGTGCCGATGACCAGGCGCGGCCGGTTGCGCAGGTCGCGCAATTGCGTGCCCATGCCGGTGCCGCCGATTAGAATGGCGCCGCTAAAGCCGCCGCCCTTGCCGATTTCGCGGCATTCCTGTTCGATTTGCTGGGCCAGTTCGCGGGTCGGCGCCACGATTAGCGCCCGGGAGTTCTGGCGTTTAATCAGCGAGTCGATGACCGGAGTGGCGAAGGCCGCCGTTTTGCCGGTGCCGGTGTTGGCCAGGCCGATAACGTCGCGGCCGGCCAGCCCCAGCGGAATGGTCTGGTCTTGAATGGGCGTGGGCACTTCGAAGCCCTTGGCCTTCAAATTGGCGTGAATAATAGGGTCGACGGCGAAGTCGCTAAAGCGGTGGGTCGGCGTGTAGTCGACCGCCTGGGTCGGCTTGGCGACGGCTACGAAGCGGTCGGGATTGATGTATTCGCCGCGGCGGCCGCCGGCCCTTTGGGGGCGGCGACTCTTATGTTTGGACGAACTGTAAACTGAATATTTGTATGAAGCCATTAAAAAATGAACCCTTGTTTCTGTACAGCGTAAGCGTGGTACTTAGATTGATTACTGATTGCCGGTAATGAAATCGAGTAATCTATCTGTGGCACAAAACCCGGATTCATTTAAAACGAACAATTACTCTAACATTAGCACGATATCTATTAATTGTCAAAGAAAACGATTGTTAAATATTTTACTGTTGTTCAAAAAAGCTTGTGTTTATATGTAGCGGTTAATATATTTTTAACAACAAAAACGGATTAGAAACAAACAAGGAGACCTTATGTACGGTCAAGTTAATGTAATGCCCCACAGCCCGCCCGTCCACCACCGTAAAAGATCTGCCGCCTACCTGGCCTGCGCGGTCTTTTTAATATTGGCCGATTTTCTATTTATTACCAAGATTGCCGCCGCAACGCCGCCCTACACGCCCTACGCCAACAGCGTGGCCAGTGAAAGCGGTGTTTTGCTCGGCACCAGTGATAACGCGGTCGGCGCGCCCGACGGCCAAACGGCCATTCTGGGCGGAGTTAATTCCAGCCTGACGCTCGACATGGGCGTCGGCGAAGAAGGCACCGAGACGCTTAAGGCCTATTTCGGTACCATTAACGCCAACGAGCAACTGAGCGTTAGCTTCCTAGACAATAACCAGAACATAATTAGCCAAGAGGCTCGCTCACTTTTCGCCAATACCAGTCCCTCGACGGCTACCTTTAACTACGACTGGCGTGACTCGGGTAAAGCCTACCGCTACGTGCGCATAGCCCAAACTGCCGGTGCCGGCATCAACCTGGACGCCATCGAAGCCCTCGGCTTCATCGGCAGTACGCCGACCCAGGACACCGATGGCGACGGCATTCCGGACCGCCAGGACGCCCAACCCTTGGTTTTCAATTCGGGCGCCAGTAGCACCGGCAACCCGATACTGCCACGCAGTATCACCCGTAACGGTGGCTCGACTACCACGACTTCATCGACATCCACCCAGGTTAACAACCCGGTACCGGCCTCACAGGACAGCGACCGTGACGGCATACCCGATAGCTGGGAGATTGCGCATGGCCTCGACCCCAACAATCCGGCCGACGCCAAGGCCGACCCCGACCACGATGGCCTGACCAACCTTCAGGAATACCAGTACGGCACCGACCCGCACAAGCGCGACACCGACGGCGACGGCATGCCCGATGGCTGGGAGGTCAAGTACGGCTTGAACCCGCTGGTTAACGACGCCGACCAGGACCCGGATGGCGATTACCTGACCAACCTGGGCGAATACCACTTTGGCACTAACCCGTTTAGGGCTGATCGTGTCAGCGTCAACGCCAACCCCGTCTGCACCGGCGGCAGCAGCCGCCACCTGAGCAGTTGGGACTGGCTGGTCTTCTGGCTGTTACTGGCCGGTGGCGCCGCCTCCTTCCTGACCGCCATGGTCCTGGCCGCCGCACCCAGCCCCGATTCCAGCAGTAGCAAAAACTACCGCTTTAGGCACCGCCTGTACCGCGCCTTTAAGCCCCGCGGCAAGGTCAGCTAGCGGGCACTCCGCCGCCGCCAGCGTATAATGGCGGTATGGAGACGAGACCTTTAGCGGAGCGAATGCGACCGGAGAGCCTGGAACACATAGTCGGCCAGGCTCATCTGGTTGGCGCCGGCAAAATCATCCGCGAGATCATCGAGCGCAAGCAGCCCACCAGCCTGATTTTGTGGGGGCCGCCGGGCAGTGGCAAAACCACCCTGGCCCGGATTATGGCCCGCGAAACCGGCGCCGAGTTCGTGGAGCTTTCAGCCGTCACCTCGGGTAAAGCCGATGTCGTTAAAGTGATCGAGCGCGCCGCCCAGAACCAGCGCCTGGGCATGCAAACTATTTTGTTTGTGGACGAGATCCACCGCTTTAACAAGGCCCAGCAGGACGCCTTCCTGCCGCATGTTGAAGACGGCACGATTATATTGATCGGCGCCACCACCGAAAACCCCAGCTTTGAGGTTATTAATCCGTTATTATCACGTTCACGAGTGCTGGTACTTGAGCCTCTGACCAAAGACGAAATCGTAGCTATTATTACAAAAGCCGCCAAGGCCGAAAAACTATCGGCCAAGCGCCTGCCGGCCCAAAGCATCGATTTACTGGCCGAATTGTCGGCCGGCGACGCCCGCGTGGCGCTGGGCAACCTTGAATTGGCCCTGCAGTTGGCCGGTTCCAAGCCCATCACGCCCACAGTGGTCGAAACGGCCGCCCAGACCAAGGTGCCCGGTTACGATAAGAAGGGCGAGAGCCACTACAACGTCATTAGCGCCTTTATTAAGTCCATGCGCGGCAGTGATGCCGACGCGGCGCTGTACTACCTGGCACGCATGTTGCAGGCTGGCGAAGACCCCAAGTTCGTGGCCCGGCGGATGGTTATTTTTGCCTCCGAAGACATCGGCCTGGCGGCACCGGCCGCCCTCAACCTGGCAGTGTCGACCTTCCTGGCCGTAGAACGAATCGGCATGCCGGAGTGCGAATATAACCTGTTCCACTGCGCCGCCGTTATGGCTAAGGCCCCGAAGTCACGGGCCACGGCCGACGCCATGCAGTCCGCCAAGGCGGCCGCCCGCGATTACGCCGACCTGCCCGTGCCCCTGCACATCCGCAACGCCCCTACCAAGCTAATGAAAGACCTGGGTTATGGCAAGGGCACCAAGTGGCAGGCCGGCTTTAAACACCCACAAGGCTTCCTGCCCGAAGAGTTAAAAGACCTAAAACTGTTCGAAGACTAGAGAGCGTTAATATCGCTGTCGAGCGAATTGGGGTCGACACTGCTATCGATGGTGGTGTTGTCGAGCGCCTGGCCGGCTTTTTTAAGGTCGGCGGCGGTTTTTATGGATGCCGGCGGTTGTTGGCTGGCCTGGCTGGCGATGCCGGTGTCGGGGGCTACGGTGGTGGTATGGCGGGTTACCCGGTAGCCGGTGAAGCCAACGGCGGCGACCACTACAACGGCCATCGCGATCAAGACGGCGCTACCTTTTTGGTTCAGTGATTTCATTGGGTACTGCTCCCTTCGGTGTCGGGCTTAGCGGCTTCCAGGGCCTGTAAAACGGCTTTGACCGCAGTGCGGTAGGCCTTCAGGTCGTCGCGGGTGGTTTTGGCGGCTGTTTTGAAGGTTGCCACGTCACTGGCCACCGAGACATTATTGCAGTCCAGGCTCGGCGTCACAGCTTTCAGGCTGGTGATTGAAGCGGCAGAGGTCGCGCCGGCGGCCTGGGCGGTAGATACCAGGCTGTCGAAGTTAGCGACCGGCAGGTTGTGGGCCGTTTGGTAGGCCTGGGCCTTGGTCAGGACGCCGGTAATGCGGTCCTGGATGCGCTGGCTGTTGGTAACGATATGGCTGAACTTGTTGGTCAGGCCCTGCTTGTGCGCCTCGCAACGCTTCTGGTGCTCGGCCAGAGTAACTTCTTTTTGTTCGCCGGCCGGCTGCTGCCCATCAGTTTTGGCGACATGACTGGCAACCTCTGCGCTCTGGTGCTCGGCCCTGGCGATGCCTCCGGCGTCACCCGCCCCATGCTGGGCAAAGGCCGGCACGCTAGCGGTGAATAATAAGGCCATAGACAGCGTGGCCACGGCAGTGCTGATACTTTTCAATTGCTTCATATTTGTTAATCCTTATGTTTACGTATTATTCAATATTAGGTCAGGAATTGCCCTTTTACAAGCCGTTTACGGCGGCTGACGGCAATCCTATATACTATAGTTATGCAAACGACCATGATTGACTGTAAGAAATTATGCAAACGTTACGGTTCAAGCCCGGTATATGCCCTAAAGGATCTTGATTTACAGGTAGCGGCCGGCGAGGTTTACGGCTTTTTGGGCCCTAACGGCGCCGGCAAATCTACCACTATCCGCACCCTTATGAATTTTATCCAGCCCACCGAGGGAAGCGCCAGCATCCTCGGCCTGGACATTGTTAATGACTCAGTGGCAATCAAGGCGCAAGTCGGCTACTTGTCGGGAGAAGTGGCGCTGTACCGTAAGACCACCGGCCGGGAACTATTGGATTACCTGTTCAGCTTGCAAGGCGCCAGCGACCCCGCCTACCGCCGCAAGCTTGAAAAGCGTTTTGACGCCGACCTCGATAAGCCCACCGGCAGTCTCAGCAAGGGCAACCGGCAGAAGATCGGCATCTTGCAAGCCTTTATGCACCAGCCCCGGGTATTGGTACTGGACGAGCCCACCGCCGGCCTGGACCCGCTGATGCAGGAAGCCTTTTACGACACTATTTCGGAGGCCCGCCGGCGCGGCGCGGCCATACTGATGAGCAGTCACAACCTGGCCGAAGCCCAAAGAATCAGCGACCGCGTGGGCATCATCAAGATGGGACGTCTTATACACGAGCAAGCTATCAGCGGTGACTCCGATTTGGGCAAGCCGCTCTTTAGGGTAGTGCTGGGCAGTCCGGGCGAGGTCGGCAAGCTCAAGAAAGCGCCGAACCTTAAGTTCGTGTCTAAAGAAGGTGATGTCACCGTACTAATGCAAGCCACCGCCAAACTGCCCGCGGCGCTCAAGACGCTGGCCGGCTTTGACGTCCGCGAGCTAACCACCCAACAACTCAGCCTGGAAGACGAATTCCTGGAATTCTACGGGGGCGCCAAATGATCACTACTTTGCTTTGGGAGATCAAACAGCGCCGCGCCGCCATTATGTGGTGGACGATCGGTAGCGTGGTCATCAGCGTCGGCATCCTGGCGCTGTACCCGGCCATCCGCGACCAGGCCAACCAGTTTAACGATCTCTTCAACAAATTACCGGCCGGTCTGCGCCAGCTTAAAACCGGCGGCGCGGCTCACATCAATGTGGCCGACCCGGTAGCCTTCCTGAATTCCCAGCTGTTCTATATAACCCTGCCGATCCTATGGATCATCCTGGCTATTAACCGGGCCGGTAGCCTGATGCGCCGCGACGAGGAAGACAACACTATCGAACTATTGCTGGCCCGCCCGATCAGCCGCGGCCATTTGTTGGTAGCCAAAGCCGCCGACCTGCTGGTGGAGTTCCTGATTATCGGCGGCGTGACCTTACTAGCTATTACTCTGTTGGCGCCGGTGTTCGGCCTGCACATTGCTACTTCACGGCTGGCGATTGCTACCGCCTACACCATTCTGTTTTCATTGAGCTTCGGCTATATTTCGTTCGCCTTGCAGGCCGCCAGCAACCTGACCCGCCGGGTGGCCGGCGTCCTGGCGGTTTTAGGCAGTTTTGGCGGCTACCTAATCGCCTCTTTAAGCGCACTAACTAATTGGCTGGAGGTACCCGCCAAGTTCGCGCCCTACCATTATTTTGCCCCCGATAAGGTCATGCTGGGGATGGGCGTACGCGGCCTGAACCTTTACCTGGCCGGTTCATTTATAGTAATGAGCGCGGTGGCCTATCTGGGCTTCCGCCGGCGCGACATCGGCTAGACCAGCTTTTCCCACGGCAGTTCGGCTTTGCCGAAGTGGCCGTAGGCGCTGGTTTGGGAATAGATCGGGCGTTTCAGGTCCAGCCGCTCGCAAATTCCGCGCACCGAGGTGTCGATCAGTTTATCTTTAAAGGCGTGCAGTTCCTTGTCGCTGGCCTTGGCGGTGCCGAAGGTGTAAATAGTCTGCATTAACGGCTTGGGCTGGCCGATCACGTAAGCCAGGCCGACTTCACAGCGCTCGGCCAGGCCGGCGTTAACGATGTTCTTGGCGATGAAACGGGCGGCGTAAGCGCCTGAGCGGTCAACTTTGGAGGGGTCCTTGCCGCTGAAGGCGCCGCCGCCGACGCGGGCGTAACCGCCGTAGGTATCAACGACGATTTTGCGGCCCGTCAGGCCGGCGTCGCTCTCAGGGCCGGGGATGTGCCACAGGCCGGTGCCGTTGATGGTGATATTGCCCTCTTTGGGCATTTCGAACTTGTAATGATCCAGTACCGGCTTAACGATTTTAGCTATGGACTGTTCGCGCACGTCATCGTGGTCGGTTTTTTCGTCGTGGGCCACGGCCAGCACCAGCTTTTCGACGCCCACCGGCTTGCCTTTGTCATAGCTCACCGTTACCTGGGCTTTGCCGTCGGGCCTCAGCCACGGCAGGTCTTTGCTTTCGCGGGCCTCGTCGATGCGGCGCGCCAGGGCGTGCGCCAGGGCAATCGGCAGGGGCATCAATTCCGGCGTGTCTTTGCAGGCGAAACCGAACATCATGCCCTGGTCGCCGGCGCCGTCCTGGTCGACGCCCATGGCGATTTCCGGCGACTGGCGGTGCACGTCGTTGCTAAACTCCGACTCGTCGCTAAAGCCCCAGGCTGGCACGTTGTAACCCAGTTCTATAACTTTTTCCTTGGCGATGTGCTCAAAATTCAAGTCGGCCTTGGTCTTGATTTCGCCGAACAGCGCTATGCGATTGGCGCCGGCGACGGTTTCGATACCGGTGCGACTGTTGGGGTCCTGCGCCAGGGCGGCGTCCAGGATGGCGTCGCTGATGGCGTCGCAGATCTTATCGGGGTGGCCGGCGCATACCGACTCGCTGGTAAAGTAATCTAAAAAGTCCCAAGCGCTTGATTTTGACATTAAAAAATCCTTTCTACTTATTAAGCGGAAAGGATACGTGTAAGCATATCTTTCCCGCTGGCGGGCTAGATGGAGCACCTTACTAAAAGCAGGTTGCCGGCGGTTCAACGAGCTAGATCTCTCCCCGCGCTCTTTATA
>CAYUNY010000032.1:0-7689 GCA_964446315.1 uncultured Candidatus Saccharibacteria bacterium | reverse complement strand
TATCGTGGGTTCGAATCCCACCCCTTCCGCCAAAGTACGTTAAAATAGACTGAACACGGAGAGGTACCCAAGTGGCTGAAGGGGTCGGTTTGCTAAATCGATAGGGGGGAGCAATCCCCCGCGAGGGTTCGAATCCCTCTCTCTCCGCCAAGAAAATTAATATCCCGATTAGCCGGGATATTTTTTGTTTGACTGGGTCCAGGCAAAGGCCAGGGCCTGAACGCTGGCGGCTCCCGCCGTCGCGAGCACACAGGCGGCGGCTTCGAAAGTGGCGCCGGTTGTCACGACATCGTCGACCAGGATAATATGGGCGCCGCGCACCCAGCGGCGCTGGGTAACCCGCAGGCTATCTTGTAATTGGCGGCGGCGTTGCTCGCGGTTGGCACCGACTTGGTGCAATTGGCCACTGCGGGCCAGGCAATCCAGCCAGGGCAGGTGGGCTTGCCAGGCCAGCTGGCGGCCTAGCAACTGGGCCTGGTTATAGCCTCGTTGGCGTACCCGGCTGGTAGCCGTTGGTATAGACACGACTACTACTTTCTTTTCCGTGGGCAATAGCCCGGCCATGGCTCTAGCCATATCTTCGGCCGCGGCCTGCGCGCCACCGGACTTCAGTTTCCAAATCAGTTTTTTGGCCACGCCTTCGTAAGTAGTGAAGGCCTGTAAGCCGATGAGGTGTTCGCCGGCCGGCAAGCGCCCGAGCCTCGGCAATTTATTCAAACAAGCGTAACAGAGCAGGCGGCCTTCTCTGCCACAGGCCAGGCAATCGTGAGGCGCCAGGTTGGCGGCTATTTTATCCAATAGGCTCATGTTGTGTTTAATGTGTTGTAAATATGTAGCTGGTCGTTGCACACGGGTCAGAACCTAAGCTATACTGCTGGTAATACAAAAACGCAAGGTTTTTAATCTTTCTTTAACCCCTGTAGGGGTACGAAGAGTGATCACACAGTAATTAATTTGGAGGGTAACACAATGGCGCGACGCAACCGCGATGACGATTTATTGCTAGAAGAAGATGAACTAACGGCTGCCTTTTTAGGTGATGAAGCGGCTCTGCCCGCCGAACAGCCCGAACCGGCCGGCACGCCGGCTGTCGACGACGAATGGGACGAGGACGAAACCGTTCCCGGCCAGTTGGCAGTAGACGTTTATGAGACTCGTGAGAAGTTAGTTGTCAAAGCCCGCACCGCCGGCGTCAATAAGAACGACCTTGATGTCAGCATCTCCGACAACCAGCTAACCGTCCGAGGCACCCTCAGCAGTGGTACCGAAGACGGCGTCGAAAACTACTTCTTACAGGAATGCTACTGGGGAGAGTTCTCGCGCACCATCGCCTTGCCCGTACCCGTCAAAGAAGAAGAGATCGAGGCCGTCCTGAAAGACGGCGTGCTGACCATCAGCTTCGGCAAAGTCCAACAAGACACCGTCAAGAAAATCCAAGTCCTCTAACAAACGAGCGGAAATAAAAAATATCCCCCACGCGCCGGGGGATATTTTTTTGTACGCTAAGTACTAAACTGCTTGTGACGAGGTGCTGAGCACAAAGTGCACCAGGAACTGTGCCAGGGCTACGATTATCAGGCCGATAACGGCGTAGATAAGGGTGTTCTTGGCATTGCCCACCCGGCCGCTGTCGCCGCCGGAAGTAATGTAGCGAAAACCGCCGTAGATGACCATGATGACGGCCACGATGCCGACGATGATCGAGAAGATGTTAATGATCTTCCTGGCGATGTTAGACAGCGAATTGTCGCCATTAGTATCGGTGTTGAAACATTCGGCCTGTCCGCCGCTACCGGAAGCGTCGGTAACGCCTTTACAGAGTCCCGTATTGATAGTATTGCCGGTGTCAACGTTGCCAGCAGCCGAAACCATGGCCGGTACGGCCAGGGGGGCCGCCAGGCCCAAACTTAACGAGAGAGCTATAATAAGTGTCTTAATTTTTTGAATCATGCTGTTGATTGCCTTTCTTTACGTTACTTAACTTATACTACACGTTTATGCTTGAATCAAGCGCGCCGCTCTAGGTTGTACAATTGTCAGTCGCCGGGGTTTGATGCGCTCCGCACTTGGGCAGGGTGGCTTTTCCGGATTGGGTCAGCACGAAATGTACCAGGAACTGGGCCAGGGCGGCGATTACCAGGCCTATAAGAGCGTAAATCAGTGTACTTTTAGCGTTGGCGACCTTGCTGGCCTCGCCGCCGGAAGTTATGTATTTAAAGCCGGCGCTGATGATGGCTATAACGGCGGCTATACCGACGACGATGCTTAAGATCTTAACGGCGTCCGCTATAACGTTCGAAACGCCGCTATCGTTACAGTCGCCACCTGTTTGGCCAACTCCATGTAACACCTGGGTCTTGGAATCCGAGGGTGTGCCGCAAGCGGCGTACGCGGTACTCACCGCGGCTCCGGCTGGAATCAGCGCCAGCGCCAGGGTGGCTACAATGTTTAAAATAATTCGTTTCATGAGTCGCTCCTTTACATTCTTTTCAAGACAAACACAATCAGGGTGCGCCCAAGCACGATAACTATCAGCCCGATTATAGCGTTGGCGATGGTTCGTTTGGCGGTTTCGACGTCGGTGTCGGTGCGGGAATTGGTACTGATGTCACTGCCGGACGTAACAAAGCGTATGGCGCTGACAATTATAAGTATAATGGCGGCGGCGCCGGCGACATAGGCGACAATGTTAGTCACCTTGATCAGCGCGCCATCCGGGCCGGTTAGCGGATTAATCGGGTTGCCTTGAGCGTCCGTTTTTGCCTTGGAGCTACAGGCGGCTGAGGTGGCGTTCTGGGGATCGTTGCAATTAACACCGCCCAAAATATCAAAGGCCATGGCCGGCGCCGGCCGCGCAACAAAGCACAGGCCCATCAACACGGCTATAACTAAGAATAATTTTGTCATAGGCCATTCACCACAAAGGCTACTATAGCATTGGCGATTATGGCAATCATGATACCTACCAGGGCGAATATTATGCCGTTCTTAGCTTTGGAGGCTTTCTGCGGGTCGCCAGCCGAGGTAATGTATCGCAAGCCGGAAACCGTGATCATCAGCAGGGCCAGGGCGCCGATAATATCATCCGCGACGTTACGAATCGTTTTCAGGGAACTGCTGTCGGCATTTGGTTGTGGCAGATGCTTGGCGCTAATCGGCGTGCGACAGCTAGGCGGATCGGTCGTGTTGTCAAAAATCGATTGGGGAGGGCAGTCGCTGGCAGATTTGGGAGGCGCCGCACCGACACGACCGGGCGTAAGAACCAGGGAAGTGCATATTAGCAGTGCCAGGCAGAGGGCCGACAGCGTGGATTTTTTTATGTTAGGCAGGTATCGCACGTTAGCTCCCCAACTGGTTGCCCAGGAATGACACGAAAGCGACGGCTACGATCGATATGACCAGGCCGATCAGGGCGTTAATAATTGTTGACTGGGCGCTGGCGGTGTCTTCAGGGTTGCCCTGGCTGGCGACGTATTTGAAGGCGCCGATCATCACGAAAGCCACGGCTACGATGCCGGCAATCCGCAGTAGGTCGTCAACTACCGCCAGCAGTACCAGCGGCACGTCGCTGGACTTCCCGCCACGCGGCAGTAAGGTGAAGGTGTTAAGGTCGCAACCGCTAAAATGAGCTTTGTCGTTTATATAGTGGTACCAAGGGACTAGCCCAAAAAATCCATTGGAGTTACACTCGGCGGCGCCAAATAGGCTGAAAATACTGCTAATCATAGTTGGTAATCACTGAAAGATCCCTCCAGGAACTATAAACTGCAGGAAAGCATAAAGGAATAGGTAGGCGAGGATGGCGACAATGGTTTTGGAAATCCGCTGCTTGGCCTGGGTCACTTTTTGCGGGTCGCCGCCGGCAGACGAGTATTGAATAGACCCCAGAATGATCGAAATCACGGCAATCAGGCCGAAGGCGATAGATAGCAGGTTAATTCCGGGGTTGACGTACTGTTTGATGAAGTCGCATTTTTGAGGGTCCGTAGCACATGGATCATCGCTACAGCCACTGCCATTGCAGACCGGTGCTATCGTTTCGGCGCCGCCTATTTTTTTAGCCGCCGCATCATTTTTATAATCGGTGCCCGTTTTATTCAATCGCGCGACCAAAGCATCTTTAAAAACCTGTGCGCTGTAATTTTTGGATTTTTTATTCGCGGCGCTGATAGCGTCATCTATGTAACCTTCCGCATGGCTTTGAGCGCAGGTATCCATGTCGCCGTTATTGACGTCTTTGCTCTTGCAAGGGCCAAGAATGGCCGCGTTGCGGGCCCACTGGATAAGTTGAGTGTCGCAAATTTGACGTGCGTCAGTCTTGCTATGAACCGCGTCTATACAGTGCTGCAGGACCGGATCCGTGTTATTTGGCTCGGCGCTTATGCGGGCACTACCGGACATGGCTAGAACGAGCATCGCTACAACGAGCAACCCGCGTAAAAAATTGAAACTGGCTTTAAAAGATAGCATTGCGTTTTAATGTCAGCTGAACTTTTTATAGTATGCATCTGTCGACATCAATTTGCAAGCTGGAACAGATTAGGTCAATGGCCCCCAGAACACTCCGCTTATGCTATAGTTTTAAGAGAGTGCTAAAAATGAAACGTCGCCTGCTTACATCTATAGTTTTGTCGGTTGCATTGCTGGCTGTTTTGAGCCCACTGGTCTCAATGATGCCCATGGGCTCGGTGGCCAGTGCTGACGTTGTTGGTGACGCCATCGCTTTTTGTGCTACGGCCGAAGGTTCTACTAACAATACGGCCTTTAAAGACTGTAAGCTCGGCTATGAGCAGGAGAAGCGGGTGGAAGCGGGCGTGGCGAATGACACGCTTGATCACTACTGTAAAACTACCCCTGGCATGGTTTATAACTTCTGTGCGACCGGCTGGAATGGGGCCAAGAATGGGACTCAGCCGGGTTCAACCGATAGTGCGTTGGCGGGCGAAGTCGCTCAAGCTTGCTCTAATTATACCGGAGATGATTTTAAATCCTGCTCGGATGGCTTCACAGGCGCCAAACAGAATCCACCCAAGTCCGAAGCCGATTCTTGTAAGAATGCTAAAAACCAGGATGTATGTAAAAACGCCTGGGCCAACGCCAATAATCGCCTTGACCCTAGTACCGTCAGCCAGCCCGCCAAGGACAATTGTAAGAGCCACCAGAGCAATAAAGATGACTATAATGCCTGCTTGATCGGCTTCACGTCGGGTGCCAGCGGGGACAAAACTAATGATGCCTGCGGCCTCTTTAGCGGCAATGAAAAAACTATTTGCCAGAAGTCTTTCAGCGACGGACAGTCATCCTTAAACGGCGGCAACAGCGATACGCCCCTGGGTTGCGACGGTTCGTCAAGCGCCCTAGCTTGGATTGTCTGTCCGATTGTAAACGATATCTTCGTACCGCTTATCGGTCAGCTCGACAAACTTATTACTAACCAGCTATTCATTAACACGGGTGATATATTTTGTGGTGATAGCACTACCTGCAATGACTATCACGCGGCATGGGCTTCGTTCCGCAATATAGCGCTGGGGCTGATGGTTATAGCCGGTTTGATCGCGGTTATAGCCCAGGCCTTAGGCATGGAAATTCTTGATGCTTACACCATACGCAAAATCTTGCCCCGCGTTTTGATAGTGGCGATCGGGATTACGCTGTCGTGGCCGCTGATGAGCTTTTTTGTGACACTCACTAACGATCTCGGCATTGGAATACGACATCTAATAGAGGCGCCGTTCAGCAATTTCTCCGACAAGGTTGGCCTCGATTTTGGTAGCAATACCCTACTGAGCGGCCTTTTTAATACCGCCGCGGTTGCGGGCGCCGGGGTGCTTTGGATAGCCACCGGGGGATTCGCAATCCTGTTTTCGTACGCGGCGACAGCGGCACTGGCGGTTTTGGTAGCCGTTTTGGTGCTGATATTAAGACAAATCGCTATAACCATGCTTATACTGATAGCCCCTATAGCGATCGTGGCTTACATCCTTCCAAACACCCAAAAATACTACAAGTTCTGGTGGGAGTCGTTCAGCAAGGCTTTGCTGATGTTCCCGTTCATCATAGCCATTATCGCCACCGGCCGGATTTTTTCGGCAATCGCCCTCAAGAACGGCGGTACCGACATTGTTTCAGGATCCATCGGCATAATCGCCTACTTCGCGCCCTACTTCCTGATACCGTTTACCTTCAAGTTTGCCGGCGGCGTTTTGAGCAACCTTGGAGGTGTGGTTAATGATCGCGGCAAGGGCGCCTTCGGGGCGCTCGCCCAGCAACGCGGCAACAAGCGCAAAGAGCGTGTTACAGCGGCCCGGGGCAGGGGCCTTTACCGCGCCGACAAAGATACCAAAGGCATCAGAAAACTAGGCCACTATATGAACAAGCTCGGCCACTACACCCTGGACGCAGATGAGCAATTTCCTTACGACCTCGGCTCCGGCACGGGCCTCGGCAGGATAGGCGGAGGCAAGTACAACCCCCTGGGAGCAGTGAACCGAACTCTATTCGGACGTATGGCAGCCGAACAAGCCGGCGAGAAGGCTCTTCAGTTTGGTGAACATACTGCCAAAGGCGTTGAGAAAGCCAATATGCACTACTCCACCGCCTGGGCCGCCCTGGGTTTGCGTCACAGGCTTGTAGACGGCCTAACCGAAGAAGGCGTAACGGCAATGGATGACAAATATGGAATAGACGAAGATGGCAATAGGACCAGTAAGTCCGGCAAAACCGCGGTTCGCTGGCAGCCGCCGGCCAACTCTGACTTCGCGGGCCTTTTGGATTACGGTAGCGAACTGCGGCAATATGGCACAGCTGGTTCTATGGCTCAGTATGCCGGCGAACAGCTAAGAGAAGGCCGGGTTGGCATATTAAGTAGCTTTGGCAAACACGCGGATACACAGCGAGCTTCACTTACGAGCGTCGCACTCTCCTCGGCCGCTAAGGACGGCAAGTTGGACGGAGATGAAATGAGACCATTCCTCCAGGATATGATGGCTTCGCCGGATCCGGCGGCACAGGCGTTCGGCCAGGTACAACTAGGCCAGATAGAGCGTGCCACCCAAGGGGCACGCCAGGATCTGCGCCCGGGCAAGGGCATGCGCTACGACGAAAACGGCCAACTTTACTATGTTCACGGTAATAGCGTTATCAATGAAAAGCAGAGGGACGGCACCATCAAACCGGTTCCGGCCTACAAGACCAAGTTAGCTTACGACTCATCCAGTAGCATGAAGGGGCAGGCGGCAATGAGCGCTAAGGCCGAATCGATTAGCGAACAAGCGCCGACCATAATAAGCATGATAAACGCCGAAAGGCCAGAACTCTTTGAGGGGAAGACGCCTCAAGAGCGAGAGGCAGCTGCGAAGGCCCAGGCTAAAATAATGCGCCGTACGGTTATACAAGGGTCTGTTAACAGTTATACTGATCCCGACTCGCAAAAGGCTTGGCAAGACATTATGGCTGAGCTACCGCCCATGACACCCCAAGAAGAAGCCGAGGCCATAGCGGAAAATGAGAGGCTAAACCGTGAATTGACCGGCGGAGCCGGACCCCAGCAACCTCCTGAGAATCCATTTGCAGGAGCTAGTTTTCCAAACGCCAGCCTAGAATAGGTAACAGTATTGTTGCATTCAGGGGTGAAAGTCACTACACTTTTGGCAGAGGGTATTAAACAATAAAAACATGGATGAATAC
>CAYUNY010000031.1:0-7820 GCA_964446315.1 uncultured Candidatus Saccharibacteria bacterium | reverse complement strand
GCCCAGGCCATACTGGGCAACATCGTGGCCAGTTTCAGCCTCTACGACGCGCCCGGTAAGAACGGCTTCAAATACACCCCGGCTAAGGATATAGACGCCCTTATAACGGCCTACATAATGCGCTTCTTCCCGCAGCACCATAATAAGAACATTCTTAACGCCGTCGAGCTGGCGACGCTGTTTCACTTCCCGGACGAGCGTAGTATCCCGACCAGCCAACTGACCCGCCAGAGCTCTAAGCAGGTGGACGGCCCGCGTAACATCCCAGAAGAAGGCTTACTGCTGGGCTACAACCTCTTCAGGGGCGCCAAGAAGCCGATAAGGCTTAGCCTGGCGGACCGGTCACGCCATATGTACGTGGTTGGTCAGACCGGCACCGGTAAATCGACCTTCCTCGAGAACCTGGCCTTACAGGATATGCTGAACGGCAACGGTTTCGCCTTTGTCGATCCGCACGGCGACACTGCTGAGAAGCTGTTATCGATGGTACCCAAAGAACGCACCGAGGATGTCATCTACTTCAGCCCGGCCGATATGGATTATCCCATGGGCCTTAATTTGTTCGAATTTAACAGCCCAGACCAGAAAGACTTCCTGATCCAGGAAGCCCTGAACATGCTTTATAAATTGTACGACCCACAACACCAGGGCATTATGGGCCCGCGCTACGAGCATCTTTTCCGGAATGCGGCCTTAACCATTATGGCCGACCCCGACGGGGGTACTTTCATAGATATTCCCAAATTATTCAGGGACGCTAAGTTCGTACAGCAAAAATTACAACACGTGACCGACATGAACGTGCTGGAGTTCTGGAATAAAGAGATGCCGGCCTCGCAAAGGTCCAACGAGTTCGGTGAAGTCACCAGTTGGTTTGTCAGTAAGTTCGGTGCTTTTTTGAGCAACGAAATGATGCGCAACATAATCGGGCAGACCAAGAGCGCCTTTGACCTGCGCGACATCATGGACAATAAGAAGATCCTGCTGGTTAACCTCAGTAAGGGGCGCGTTGGCGAGCTGAATTCTAAGCTGTTGGGCATGGTTTTTGTGATGAAGTTCCAGGCCGCCGCTATGAGCCGGGCCGATATGCCCGAGGAAGACAGGGTGGACTTCAGTCTGTATGTTGACGAGTTCCAGAACTTCTCAACCGATAGCTTTGCCACCATCATGTCCGAGGCCCGCAAATACCACCTGAACCTGATTGTGGCCAACCAGTTCACCACCCAGCTGACCCAGGAAATCCGTGACTCCGTCTTCGGTAACATGGGCACCATCGTGTCGTTCCGGGTCGGCCAGAACGACGTCGAAGCGCTGGGCAAGTACTTCCAGCCGACCTTCGAGAATGACGACCTGCTGAGGGTGCCGAACTACAATACCATCGTGCGCACCCTTGTGGGCGGCGTGCCGACGCAACCCTTCAGTATGGCCACCCTGCCGTCGCTGGGTACGCCCAACCCACGGCTGGCGGCGGCGCTCAAGCAATTAACGGCCGCCAAGTACGGCCGCCCGAAAGCGGCCATCGAAAAAGAAATCAATGCCCGCATGCTTACCGTGGGCGAGGCCTTACCGGGCGGCTCGTTTAGCGCTAGCGCACCGGCTTCTCTGGGCGCCGGCGGCCAGCGCCCACCGGCCACGCCGGCGCCGGTAGGCACCGGCAACTTTGTTGATGAATGGCTGGCCAAGCGCACCGGCGGTGCCGCACAATCATCAACACCTACACCAGCTCCCGCCAGCCCACAGCCGACGATCCAGACCCGTACGGCCCTGCCGGACCGTCAATCCGACCAAGCTGAACCCGATCAGTTCCAAGCGGTCGATGTGCCCCTGCCGCCGCCGGCACCCAAGACCACCACCAACATTTCCAGCGATGAGCTGGAAAAGGGCGAAGTCGATAAGATAGCCGCCGAGCTTAAGCAGGAAATGAAGACCGATCTGAAGCCGGGCGAGGACGATACCATCTTTATTGATCACGACGGTAGCTTTCGCGCTACCACAGAGAAGTAGTTAGTCTTCGAGGCGGCGGCGGGTAGCGAGGTGGACGAGGAGTTCGAGGACCAGGCCGACAACGAAGCCGCCGGCGAAGAGCATTAGGAAGACGAGGTAGTTATAACGGAAGCCGCGGTGGTGAGCCAGGTATAAGTAGCCCGAGGTGCCTACCAAAGCTACCAGGCCGCCACCCAGCAGGCCCGAAGGCCGGCTGACTGTCTTGCCGGCGGCTTCGCTGGCTACTCTTACTACCGGTTGGTGGACGACTTTGCTGAGAGCGCGTTGCGGCCGGGGCAGTTTGCGCCGGATGTTTAACAGTTCGCGCTGAAGAGTTATCTGCTTAAGTTCGCGGGTTACCAGGCGTGATGACGGGTCTTGTGGCACGTTTTCGGCTTGCCTGAGCTTTTCGGCGGGGCCGGGGGCTGTATCGGTCCGAATCGTTTCGGCGATAGCTTCTCTGGCCTCCCTGGCGTCCTGGCCGGGATCTTGCTCGGCCTTGGTGGGTTCGTGCTCGGGCGTGGTCTTGGCAGACAGCAGTTCGTGGCTTTCGGGCGGTGCTATGGCTTCCTGATGTTCCGGCTTTTTCAGTTCCTCGCTCATGCGCTGGCTCCTTCTTTGATGGCTAACTGGCTCTCACGCGCCAGCAGGTTGGCCCGGCTGTAGAAGTAGCCAGCTACGAAGACGATGACGGCGGCGACGAACAGGGTGGTGCCCGGTCCGGTGTTGGGCAGTTGGGTGGTAGTAGCTACCTCGACGGCCTTGGCCGGGCTGGCCGGCACCTTGATATTGATGGAGTTGCCGTAGACGTTGGTCATGGTCAGGTCGAAGTGGGCCGGATCGCTGGAACTGGCCGGCGTTTGGGGGATGGGGTTCTTAACCTTGACGGTTATCTGGTGGCTGGCCGTTTGAATGGCGCCGATATCCTCGGCCGGCCAGATGGCTGTTCCGTCGGTATTCAGACTACCGCCATGCAGGTCGGTAACGTCGGCGTAGTCCAACACGTCATTGAGGTTTTCCTGGAAAACGAAGTTCTTAACGGCCGACTTGCCGCTGTTGGTGGCGTAAATCGTATAGGTTATAACATCGCCTGGATTGGCGGTGGTATTGTTGGCGTCGGTGATGCCGGCCGTAACGTTGGTAGCGGTTTTGTGGACCGAAATACAGGCTACGGTATCGCTTGGGCTGACGCTCTTGTCGCAGGGTTTGCAGTTATTGTCGCTGGGTGAGAGAAGCGGGTTGTATTTGCAGTAGCAGTCCGGGCTGTCGGGCGGCAGGCTACTGTTGTTGGGGCAGGTGGCCGGTGGCGGCGTCGCAGGCGGCGGAGTGGCAGGGGGAGGTGTTGCCGGCGTAGGTGTCGGCGTTGGCGGTGGGGTCGGTGTAGGGGTTGGCGTTGGCGTCGGGGTTGGCGTTTCCTCGGGGGGAGGAGTCACGGGCGTGGCGGGCTTGGCCGGTAGGCCGACCGACACCAGGTTGCCGCAATCAAACATGATGTAGAAGACTCTATTTTCACTGTTGCGGACTCTCAGCACGTGCCAGGCGGGCACGTTCCAGATATCCATTTTACGGGCGTAGAGCGTGCCGGCGCCGGGTATGTTAATGGGCGTGTCGTTGGTCTGATGCCCGTTATAAACCGTGCCGACCGGGTTCCAGCCCATCGAGTAATAATTCTGGGCGGCGGTGTGGATGATCAGGTCATCGGCCTCGCCGATACTTTTACAGGTGATACCGAAGTAATGCATGATGGTGCCGTAGTGCTTGGTGCCCGACAGGCACAGATTCTTGGCTTCGGCCGCCGAGCTGAAACCACCGGTCAGCATGTCGTTGCTACTGCTGGCGACGCTCGATTGGGGCGGGCTTAGAACCGCGAAGAACTGGATCATAAAGGCCAGGACGATAAAAATCAGGCCGGTGCGCCGGATCGAGGCCTCCTCGTGCATGCGCCGGCCATAGAAAGCCATCTGGTGGACGAGACCGGGACTGTAGGGTAGGACCGAAAGGAGTTTTTCAAACATTTTTATTTTTATCCTAACTGTTGCTCATTTAACCATAGTTGCCGCAGGGGTGTCAATCAAGTATAATAAAGGTAGTGGGAAAAGACTTAAACAGTTATAACTAGAGGATAAATTTTGGCCGAGGGTAAAGCGCCTAAAAAGGGTACTAAAAAATCCGGCTATTCCGCCGATCAAATCACCGTTCTGGAGGGTTTGGAACCGGTCCGCAAGCGGCCCGGTATGTATATTGGCGGCACTGGCCCGGAGGGCCTGCACCACCTGGTGTGGGAGATCGTCGATAACGGCATAGACGAAGCCCTGGCCGGCTACGCCACCGAAGTGTCGGTCAAAATGCAGGCCGACGGCGGCATCACCGTTATCGACAACGGCCGCGGCATCCCCACCGACATCCACCCCAAAACCAAGAAGAGCACCGTCGAAACGGTCCTGACCGTGCTACACGCCGGCGGCAAGTTCGGCGACGGCGGTTACAAGGTTTCCGGCGGCCTGCACGGCGTCGGCGTCAGCGTGGTAAACGGCCTGTCGCGCAACCTTAAAGTCACCATTTACCGCGACGGCAAAATTTATGAACAAGACTACGAGCGCGGCGCGCCCATGGCCGACCTGAAGGTCGTCGGTAAAACCGATCGCCAGGGCACCGAAATTACTTTCTACCCCGACGAAACCATCTTCAAAGAGAGCGTCGAGTTCAGCTACGACCTCATCCTGGACCGCCTGCGCCACGCCGCCTACCTCACCAAGGGCATCCACACCCGCATTGAGGAAGAATCTACCGGCCGCCGCTACGGCTTTTACTTCGAAGGCGGTATCCAGAGCTACGTCAAGCACCTTAACATCGGCAAAGAGGTGGTCGACGACGACATTTTCTACGTCGACAAGATGGCCAAAGAAACCCAGGTCGAAATTTCCCTGCAGTACACCGACGCCTACACAGAAACCATCAAGGCCTTCGCCAACAACGTTTTAAATCCCGACGGCGGCACCCACCTGACCGGTTTTAGGGCCGCTTTAACGCGCGTTATCAATGACTACGCGCGCAAGAATGGACTGATCAAAGAGAAAGAAGAGAACCTATCCGGTGAAGACACCCGTGAGGGCCTGACGGCCATCATCCTGGTTAAGCTACCCGACCCGCAGTTCGAGGGCCAGACCAAGAACAAGCTTGGCAACCCCGAGGTGCGTGGCTACGTCGAGCAGGTCATGAACGAGCACTTCGCCTACTACCTCGAGGAACACCCAGCCGTGGCCCGCAAAATTGTCGGCAAGGCGCTATTGGCCGCCCGGGCCCGCAAGGCCGCCCGCGCCGCCCGCGACAACATCCTGCGAAAAGGGGTGCTCGACGGCGCCAGCATGCCCGGCAAGCTGGCCGACTGCTCTAGTAAAGACCCGAATAACTCCGAACTGTATCTGGTGGAGGGCGATTCCGCCGGCGGTTCGGCCAAGAGCGGCCGCGACAGCAAGACCCAGGCCATCCTGCCGCTGAGGGGAAAGGTGCTCAATGTGGAACGCGCCCGGCTCGACAAAATGCTGGCCAATAATGAGATTGTTAACCTTATCAAAGCCATGGGCGTTGGCATCGAGGAATCGTTCGACGTGGCGCTCCTGCGTTATGGCCGCATCATCATCATGACCGACGCCGACGTCGACGGCAGTCACATCAGCACGCTATTAATGACCTTTTTCTTCCGCTACATGAAGCCGGTGCTCGACGGCGGACACGTTTACCTGGCCAAGCCGCCGCTGTTCGAACTGGTCAAACAGGGCCGCAAGTCGAGCGTTTTCATCTACGACGAAGACGAGCTCGACAAGGTTCTCGACGCCGAAATCGCCAAGCGCAAGATGGAAGGTGCCAAAGTCGACGCCACCGAAGCCGCCTATAAGCAGGCCGGCTACGTAGAGCAGAAGCGTTATAAGGGCCTGGGCGAAATGGACGCCGAACAGCTCTTCGAGACCACCATGAACCCCGAGAAGCGCGTGCTGGTACAGATCCGCGTAGAAGACGCCGAGCGCGCCGATACTATCTTCAGCAAGCTGATGGGCACCGAGGTGGAACTGCGCAAGAGCTTTATCCAAGCCAACGCCAAATTCGTGAAGGACCTGGACATCTAAGATGGACGACGAAGTAATTGACCAGCCGGCCGAAGAACAGCCCAATAACGAAGTAATTCCAGAAATGTCGATGGACGAACAGCGCCAGGGCCAACTGCACGCCGCCGACCTGCTCGACACCGAGCACTCGCGGGTCGTCGAACGCCGCACCGTCGAGAACGTTATGGAGGACAGCTACCTCCGTTATTCAATGAGCGTTATTATTGACCGCGCCTTGCCGGATGTTCGCGACGGCCTCAAGCCGGTGCACCGCCGTATCCTTTACAGCATGAATGAAGACGGTCTTCGCAGTGGCGCCCGCCACCGCAAATCTGCCAACGTTGTCGGTGCCGTCATGGCCCGCTACCACCCGCACGGCGACTCCAGCATCTACGACGCCATGGTGCGTATGGCCCAGCCCTGGGCGATGCGCTACATGCTGGTCAACGGTCAGGGTAACTTCGGCTCGATGGACGGCGATCCGCCGGCCGCTTATCGTTATACCGAGGCCAAAATGGCCCGCCTGGCTGACGAACTTTTGGCCGACATCGATAAAGAAACCGTCGACTACCGCGACAACTATGACGGCACCACCCAGGAACCGTCGGTCCTGCCAGCCAAGCTACCAAATCTGTTGTTGAACGGACAACTGGGCATCGCCGTTGGCATGGCAACCAACATTCCACCCCATAACCTGAACGAATTGGTGAATGCCGAAATCCAACTTATAGACAAGCCCGACTCGACACTGGATGATCTTTTACAACACGTTAGGGGCCCCGATTTCCCGACCGGCGGCGTCATTTATGGCAAAGAATCGATCCGCACCGCGTATGCCACGGGCCGCGGCGGCGTCATCACCCGCGGCGTGGCCGAGATCGTGGAAGGCGCCAAGGGCCGCCACCAAATCGTCATCACCGAAATCCCATACGCCCTGAACAAAGAATCGTTGGTGCTCAAAATTGCCGACCTGGTGCGCGACAAGAAACTGACCGGCATCAGCGACCTGCGCGACGAAACGGCCCGTGGCGCCGTGCGCATCGTTATCGACCTCAAAAAAGACGCCTATCCCAAAAAACTGCTCAACCAGCTCTACAAGCTGACGCCCCTGCAAACTACCTTCCACTTCAACATGATGGCCCTGATAGACGGCATCCAGCCGCGCGTCCTGGGCCTGCAAGACATCCTGACCGAGCACATCAAGCACCGCCAAGCGGTGGTCCGCCGCCGCACGGCCTTTGAACTGCGCAAGGCCCAGGAGCGGGCCCATGTGCTGGAAGGCCTCAAGATCGCCCTCGACCACATCGACGAAGTTATTAAAACCATCCGGGCCAGCCGCACCACCGAAGACGCCCAAGCCAACCTTATCAAGCAGTTCAAGCTTAGCGAGATCCAGGCCAAGGCCATCCTGGCCATGCAGTTGCGGGCCCTGGCCGGCCTGGAGCGCCAAAAGGTCGAAGACGAGCTGGCCGAACTACTCAAGCTGATCGCCAAGCTGGAAGGCATCCTGGCCGACGAGAAGAAAATCCTCAAGATTATCAAGGACGAACTGATGGAACTGCAGAAAACCTACGGCGACGACCGCCGCACCAAGGTGGTCAACAGCGAGCTGGGTAAGATGAGCGACGAAGACCTGATCGCCGACGAACAGGTGGCCGTGACACTGACCGCAGCCAACTACATCAAGCGCAGCCCGCTGGGCGAATACAAGCGCCAGGGCAGGGGCGGCAAGGG
>CAYUNY010000030.1:0-7853 GCA_964446315.1 uncultured Candidatus Saccharibacteria bacterium | reverse complement strand
CGTGACGGTTACCGAAACCGTTACCTACACCATGTTCGGCGTTCCGCAGAGCGACCTGAAAACCCTGGTAGAGAACGATATTAAGAGCCAAATCGATACGGGCAAGCAGAGCATATTGGACAATGGCATAAGCAAAGCGGTCTTCAATGTCGACAATATTTCACCGACCGCCGCCCAAATAACTATGAGTGGCACAGCTACCGTCGGGCCTGACCTCAACGTTAACGACATCAAGAAGGCCGAGGCCGGCAAGAAGCCGGGCGCTGTTAAGAGTGACCTGGGCAGTAATCCGGACGTTGTCAGCGTCGATGTTAAACTGAGTCCGTTCTGGGTCAGCTCGGTGCCCAAGAAAACCAGTCGTATAACAGTTCATATTGCCAAGCCGGTGGCCACCAAACCAAGCACTGCGAATGGCACCCAGTAACTCGGTACTCGCGTTGGATGTAGGTTCTGCCAGGATCGGCGTCGCAGTGGCCTCGCTCTCGGCGCGTTTACCACAGCCTTTGACGACTTTGCCGAATAACGACGACGTTTTCGATCGCCTGGAGGCAATAGTTAAAGATGAAGGTGTAACCGTGTTAGTAGTGGGATTACCCCGTGGCTTGGAAGGGCAGAGCACTGGCCAGACCAAAGACACTACGGCCTTCACCGAGCAGTTAAAGAGTCGTTTTTCACTGCCGGTGCACCTACAGGACGAGGCCCTAACATCCCAGCAAGCCACCGCCGAGCTGGAAGCCCGCGGCAAAGATTACAAGCGGGAAGACGTTGACGCCCTAGCCGCCGTTTACATATTGGGCGACTGGCTGGGCGAAAACACGGTAAAATAGATACATGGCGGCTTATATTATTGGTAAGAAACGGAGTTTTCTGCCCAAACGGGTCTGGTGGCTGATTGGCGTTCTGATCATTCTGGCTATTGTCGGCATGGTGGTCGCTAGGCATGTCTATAACACCGGCTTACGACCCGTTAGCTTCAGCCAGCAGACGCAGATTTTTACCGTTAAGCAGGGAAGTTCCGTCAAGCAGATAGCCGGTAACCTGGAAGACGCCCGCCTGATACGCAGTGCCTGGGCTTTCGAGCTTTATATTCACAGTAAAGATCTGGCCAGCAAACTGCAGGCCGGTACCTACGCCTTCTCACCGAGTGAGGATGTCGAAGACATTGTCGGCATCATGACAAGGGGCCGCGTGGCCACGCAGTTAATAACTATCCTGCCCGGCCGTCGCATCGACGAAGTCAGGGCCGACCTGATTAACTACGGCTTTGCGCCGGAAGACGTCGACAAAGCACTCGATCCGGGGCAATACGCCGACCTGCCGGCCTTGGCCTTCAAACCGGCCGGCGTGACGACCCTGGAGGGCCTGCTGTGGCCCGATTCATGGTACAAGGACGCTGACACATCGCCGGCTTATATTATCCGCGAGTCCCTAACGGCTATGGGTGATCACCTGACCCCTGACGTCCAGGCTGCTTTTGCCGCCGAGAACCTGACGGTTTATCGGGGGCTGACGCTGGCCTCGATTGTGGTGCAGGAAGTAAATAAGCCCACCGATCAGGCTCAGGCTGCCCAGGTCTTCCTGTCGCGGCTCAAAGCCGGCTCGGTTCTGGGCTCTGATGTAACAGCCAAATACGGCGCCATCATTAACGGGCGATCGCCGAATGACCTGAGCTACGACTCGCCCTACAACACCCATATTCACCCCGACCTGCCACCTACCCCCATCAGCACGGTCACCCTTAATGGCCTGAATGCCGCCGCGCATCCTGCAAACACCAATTGGCTGTACTTTGTGGCCGGCGACGACGGCACAACGCACTTCGCTACTAACCTACAAGATCACCAGGCTAACGTTCAAAAGTACTGCCACAAGCTGTGTGGCAACTAACAGGGGCGGATAACCATAAAAGCCTTGCGCAGGCCCTGAAATTTGCTACAATTGACTGGTAACGTCTTACAGAGGTCATACATCTGTTATGCTTCTGCCGGCGTTACCTCTTAAGCAGGCAGTTCGATATTCGCACCCTACACGCACCTGTCAATCTAAACGTCTGCTATCGAGTATGTGCCGAAGGGCACCGGAGATTGTATTAGTACAACCCCCTCAACATTTAGTGAGCGTTTTGCCTCAGCCGACAACCTACGTTCGGCCAAGTTCTATCGTCGTTTCCAGTCTAAGATGCGCCGTAAAGCCTTTCGCCGCCGGTCTATGCGCATTGGCCTGGTGGCTTCCAACGTGCTCATTCTGGGCGTCATCGCCGTTTTCGTATTAAATAACCCGCACACCGACAGCCTGAGCGCCCCATCCTTATCAAGTAGTCAAGCCTCGGCCGTAGCCAATCCCCTTGACCAGGTATCTTCGGCCGACATAGCCCTAACAGTGGCCCGCATGAGCCAGTTACCGGAAACCACGGCCGTCAGCAACCAGGCACAGTCACAAGCGGCCGATATAGCCATAGCCGCCTCCAACAGCAGTAACGTTATCAGTAAACCGCAGGTGGTGGCCACGGCTCTCAAATCCCGGGCTGACATTCAGGTTTATACCGTTCAAGCCGGCGACACTATCCCCAATGTAGCTACCAGGTACGGCATTACTTCTGATAGTATCCGCTGGTCCAATAATTTGTCGGGCGATGCCCTCACCCCCGGTAATAAAATTACTATTCCGCCGGTTACCGGCATAGTTTACACCGTCAAAGCCGGCGATACGCCGGAAAGCGTGGCCGCTAAATTTAACGCTAATAAAGACCAGATCGTGGCCTACAACGATGCCGAAATCTCCGGCTTTCAGCCCGGCGAACAGATTATCATTCCGAACGCCACCCAGGCCACAGCCAAAACGGCCGCCGCTATCAGCAGTGCCGGCGGCGCCAGCGGCGTCGGCTTTCCCTGGGGCGTCGGACCGATGTACGGCTTCAATGGCTACGATTACGGCTACTGCACCTGGTATGTGGCTACACAGATTAACGTGCCCGGCAACTGGGGCAACGCCAGCAGTTGGGCCTACTACGCCCGCTTGAGCGGCTGGAACGTCAGCCAGGCGCCTACCGTCGGAGCCATCGCCCAAAAAGGCGGCGGCGAGGGCCACGTGGGAATCGTGATTGGCGTTAACCCCGACGGCTCTGTAGTAATTCGCGACATGAACGGCTTCGCCGGTTGGGGCAGGGTCGGTACGGGCACGGTATCGGCCGGTTTCTTCCAGAACTTCATCACCCACTAGATGCTATCCTGTAGTTAATGAGTTTTATAGATAAAGTCAGTGTTACTGTGGCCGCCGGAAAAGGCGGCAATGGCAAAATTAGTTTTCGCCGTGAGAAGTTTATATCCAAGGGCGGGCCAAACGGCGGCGACGGCGGTGACGGCGGTAACGTTGTACTGGTTGCCAGCCGCAACCAGAACACACTGGCGGCTTTTCGCTACCAGAAAGAACTAAAGGCCGACTTCGGCCAGCCCGGCGATAAGAACCGCAAGCACGGCCGTAGTGCCAAGGACCTGATAGTACCGGTACCGGCTGGCACCATAGCTACCGATACTCAAGGCACGGTTCTAGCCGACCTGGTGGAAGACGGCCAGCAAGCCGTGGTAGCCAAGGGCGGGCGCGGCGGCTTTGGTAACGCCCACTTCGTATCATCGCGCCGCCAGGCTCCCAAATTCGCCGAAAAGGGCGAGCCGGGCGAGATCCTTGAACTGCAATTGGAGCTGAAAATGATCGCCGATGTTGGCTTGGTCGGCCTGCCGAACGCCGGTAAATCGACATTACTTAGCAAGTTAAGTAATGCCCGGCCCGAAATAGCCGATTATCCATTTACAACCCTAACGCCTAACTTGGGTGTTGTAGACCTGGACAAACAGGCTAGCATTTTAGTGGCCGACATCCCCGGCCTGATCGAGGGCGCCGCCGAGGGCAAAGGCCTGGGGCACGACTTCCTGCGCCATATCGAGCGCACGGCGGTTATACTGCACTTGATCGACGCCTACGTTGAGAACGTGGCTGACGCCTATAAAACCATCCGCGCCGAACTTAAAGCCTACCAGCCGGACCTGCTCAAGCGGCCTGAGGTTATAGCCCTAAACAAAGTCGAAGGTCTCGACGAAGAAATTGTTGCCGACCTCACCAAGCAACTACAAAAAGCGGCGCCCAAAAAGACGCCGGTTTTCGCGGTATCGGCCCTGGCCGGAACGGGCTTAAAACCCCTGTTGTTCGCGGTTAAAGAGCAAGTCGATAAAGAACGGGCCAGGCAACCGGTGGCTACAGTCGACACCGGCGTGCCTGTGCTAAAAATGACCGACACGGCCGACGCCTTCAATGTCGTTAAAGAGGGCAATACCTTTGTTATTACCGGCGAGCGCATAGAAAAATTCGCCCGCCGCACCGATTTTGACAGCGTGGAGGGCGTCCAGCGCCTGCGCGACATCATGCGCCGCTCGGGCATTATGCACGAACTGCGCCGCAGTGGCGTCCAGCCCGGTCAAACCGTCCGCATCGGAGCCCACGGGCAGTTCGAATACTAGGCCTGCCAGCGTGATAAACTGAGAACCTATGGCCAGCAGCTTTTTCTTTTATGATCTCGAAACCAGCGGTTTTGATCCGCGGCAAGCCCGGGTCATGCAGTTCGCCGGCCAGCGCACCGACATGGACCTCAAACCTATCGGTGAGCCGGTCAACCTGCTAATTAAAATGTCGCCGGACGTACTGCCCGGCCCCGACGCCATCCTGGTTACCGGCATCACGCCCCAGCAAACCATCGCCGACGGCCTGGCTGAAGCCGAATTCCTGAAATTCTTTTACGAAGAGGTCTATAAACCAGATACCATTTTTACCGGTTTCAACAGCGTCCGTTTCGACGACGAGTTCATGCGCTTCCTGCACTGGCGCAACTTCTACGATCCGTATGAGTGGCATTGGGCAAACGGCTGTTCGCGGTGGGATATTCTGGACGCGGTGCGCATGACCCGGGCTTTGCGGCCGGAAGGCATTCAATGGCCTTTCGCGCCTGACGGCAAACCGGCCAACCGCCTGGAGTTCCTGACCACCGTCAATAAGCTTGGCCACGACAAAGCTCACGACGCGCTCAGTGACGTTCACGCCACCATCGCCGTCGCCAAGCTGATCCGCGACAAACAACCTGATCTGTTCGACTATCTGCTTAAGCATCGCGACAAAAAAAGTATCGGCGCCCTGGTTAATAAAGGCACGCCGTTCGTATACACCTCGGGCCGTTATAGCAGTGAATTCCTGCACACCACGGCCGCCATACTGCTAGCCAAGCACGACCAGCAGGATGCCGCCCTAGTCTACGATTTGCGCTTCGACCCAACGCCGTTCCTCGAGATGAGCGTAGACCAGCTAATAGAAGCCTGGCGCTGGAGCAAAGACCCCGGCAAGGTGCGTCTGCCGGTCAAAACCATGAAGTACAATCGCGTGCCCGCGGTGGCGCCGCTCGGCGTCATAAAAGACGAAGAAACTCAGGAACGAATCAAGTTAACGCTGGAAACCATCAATCAACATCATATAATCTTTAAGGAACACCACCTGGAGTTCGCCGAAAAGATCGCCGAGGCCGTATCGCGGCTGGATAAAGAGCGCGAACAGGCCCAGTTGGCCATATTGGATAACCAGCTAACCGTGGATGAGCGCTTGTATGATGGTTTTGTCAACGGCGGCGACAAGCAGGCCATGCGCGCCGTCCGCGTCGCCAAACCCGAAGAGCTAAGCGACCTGGCAACTAACTTCCGTGATGAAAGATTGAAAACCCTACTGCCGCTATATAAAGCCCGCAACTATCCGCGGTCGCTGAACTCCGAGGAGCGAACCGCCTGGGAAGAGTTTTGCCATAAGAAGCTACTGAGTGGCGGCGAAGAAAGCCAACTGGCCAAATATTTCGCCAGGCTTAAAGAACTGGCTGAGGGTAAACTAACCGGCGAACAGAAATTCCTGCTGGAAGAACTGCAACTCTACGGCGAGTCTATCGTGCCGTCTGAGTCAGCCTGACGTGCAGGCGGCTGGCCGGCAGGGGCAGGCGGAAGGGTGTTTGGCGGTGTCGGCGTTCAAGATAAACTATTGTCAAAGCGCCGGCTAACAGCGCTGCCATTCCCAGCCACGCCTGGAAAGATATCTGGATGCTTGTGCCGGGGATGTAACCAAGAACGATTACGTTATACATTACGCTCACCTCTATAAAGTGAAATGAATTATACACCTATTTGTCAATAGGTCAAGTGTATTGTATTAACAGCTTATGCTTACGCGTATGGCCTAAGGACTGGAAAATCTCCCTGTTTCCGTGTATAATTGAGCGCCTTATACAGGGAGAAAAATGGCCGACGAAATCGTAGTTAAAGGTGCTCGCGAGCACAATCTCAAGAATATCGACGTTACGATTCCGCGCAATAAGCTGGTGGTTATTACCGGCTTGAGCGGTTCGGGCAAATCCAGCCTGGCTTTCGATACCATCTATGCCGAAGGCCAGCGGCGCTACGTGGAATCGCTGTCGAGTTACGCCCGGCAGTTCCTGGGATTGATGGAAAAGCCCGACGTTGACCAGATTGACGGCCTGAGCCCGGCCATTTCGATAGATCAAAAATCGACCAGCCGCAACCCGCGCTCGACAGTAGCAACTGTGACCGAGATTTATGACTACTTGCGTTTGTTATACGCCCGAATCGGCGTGCCGCACTGCCCGGTCGATGGCCAGCCGGTCGTCCGGCAAACCAGCACCGGCATAATCGACCAGATCGTGGCCACCACGAAAGATAAGCGCCTTATGGTGCTGGCGCCAGTGGTTATCGATAAGAAGGGCGCCTTCGAGCACATCCCCGAGCAGTACCAACGGGCAGGCTTTGCCCGCGTGCGGGTGGACGGCGTGGTTTACGCTTTGGATGAATTCCCGGCTTTGGACAAGGCCAAGCGCCACCGCATTGAAGTGGTGGTCGACCGGCTGGTAAATAACGAAGATAGCCGCGGCCGACTGGTGCAATCGGTGGAGCAGGCGCTGGAAGTGGCCGAAGGCAAGGTGGTGATCCTGGACGCCGACGGTAAGGAAACCTGGACCTACAGCCTGATGTACGCCTGTCCGGACCACCCCGAAATCGCAATTCCCGAGCTTGAACCTCGCACCTTCAGCTTTAATAGCCCGCACGGCGCCTGCCCGGTCTGCACCGGCCTGGGTTCGCGGCTGGAGGTCGACCCTGATCTGGTGATTCCCAACGGCACGCTGACCATCGCCGAGGGCGCCATCCGCCCCTACAACCGCATCAACGTCGACAATTGGTACATGAAAAAACTGCAGGCCGTGGCCGAGCGCTATAATTTCAGCCTGCACGTGCCGACCGGCGAGCTAACAGCCGACCAAATGGATAAGATCATGTACGGCACCGGTACCGAGAAATACAGCGTGTCACTAGGGTTGGGCCGCTCGTTCGAAACGACCTACGAGGGAGTCGTGACCAACCTGGAGCGCCGCCATAAAGAAACAGAGAGCGATTTTATTCGACGAGATATCGAACGCTTTATGCAGGAAAAGCCTTGCCACGCTTGCGGCGGCCTGCGCCTAAAGCCCGAAGTGTTGGCCATCACCGTTCATGAGCGCTCGATTATGGATATCTGCCAGCTGTCTATAGACGACGCCTTGAGTTGGTTTAAGAGTCTTAAACTAGACGCCAAAGAGGCCAAAATTGCCGCTATGATCCTTAAAGAAATCGGCGCCCGCCTGCAATTTTTGCAGGATGTCGGCTTGAACTACCTGAACCTCCTGCGTAGTGCCAAAACGCTGAGCGGCGGCGAGGCCCAGCGCATTCGCCTGGCCACCCAGATCGGTTCCGGCTTGATGGGTGTTTTGTACGTGCTGGACGAGC
>CAYUNY010000029.1:0-8008 GCA_964446315.1 uncultured Candidatus Saccharibacteria bacterium | reverse complement strand
TCTAACACGGGTGCCATGGCCGCCCACGAAAGTGCCAACCGGGTCGACGCCGGGCACGTTGCTGGCAACGGCGATCTTACTGCGCACGCCTGCCTCACGGGAGATACCCTTAATTTCGACGGCGCCCGATTCCATTTCGGGAACCTCGCCGCGGAACAGCCACTCGATGAATTCTTTGTTGCCACGGCTAACGACCAGCTGGGGGCCGCGGAAACCGCGCTCGACGTCTTTCAAAAAGACCTTCAGGCGCTGGCCGGGGTAATAGCGCTCGCCCTGGATCTGCTCACTGCGCGGCATGATGCCTTGTGCCTTGCCGAGGTCGATGCGTGTAATGTTGCCTTCCACGCGAGCGACGGTGGCGTTAATAACGGTGCCGATCTTATCTTCGTATTCGGCCATGACAATCTCGCGCTCCGCTTCGCGCAGGCGCTGTAAAATCACCTGTTTGGCGGTTTGGGCGGCAACGCGGCCGAAAGTTTCGGCCTTTTCGTGGATCTCGATGGTTTCGCCGATCTTGGCGTTCTTGCGGCGCACCTGGGCTTCTTTGAGGCTGATTTGCTCGGTGGGGTGTTCGACTTCTTCGACGATTTCTTTCGTGACGTAGGCGTCTACATCACCTGTGTTTAGGTTCATGGTAACGCGGATTTCCTGCTCGCGGTCGCCGTAATCACGGCGGTAAGCGGCGGCCAGCGCCTGCTCGACCACTTCCTGCACGGTTTCTTCGGGCAGGTTTTTTTCTTCGGCGATCGCCCTGATGGCGACGGCCAGTTGTTTCATATCTAAGTCCATTATTAGAATCCTTTCATGGTGTTACGAGGCTTACACACTTAGTGTGTATTAAATGTGTACTTAGTGTGTAGTGCTCAAACTTAATGTGCTGCCCTGATAAGAAAAAAGCCGACCACTTCGGCCGGACTTAATTCCAGTATAAATGACTACTCCACCAAAGTCAATCGATGTTAAACTGGATGAATATGGGTAAAAAAGTCACCAGGCTGTACGAGCAGTTCCAGCCCGAGCAATACGATTTGGCGCTGGATGTTGATCCAGAGGCCATGATATTCAGCGGTAAGGTGACTATTCGCGGCAAAAAAACCGGCCGGCCGAGCCAGCGGCTGACTTTCCACCAGAAAGACCTGAAGATCACTAGCGCCACTGTTACACAGCACCATAAAACCGGCGACGTGCCGTTGACAATTAAACGAATCAATAATCAAAATAGCCTCAACGAAGTGCGCCTACACGCCGAGGGCATGGTTTACCCCGGCGAATACACCGTCGTTATGGAGTTCGCAGGTGCGATCACGCGGCCGATGAACGGCATTTACCCCTGTTTTTTCACCCATGGTGGCAAAGAAAAGAAGCTGATAGCCACCCAGTTCGAGAGCCACCACGCCCGTGAAGCCTTCCCTTGTATAGACGAACCGGAGGCCAAGGCCACTTTCGACCTGGCGCTTACTTCGCCGGCCAGCCAAACGGCCATTGCAAACACACCTGTTAAAAAACAACAAACAGTCGGCAAAAAGCAGACTACCACCTTTGAAACCACGCCCAAGATGTCCAGTTATTTATTAGCATTCGTGTTTGGCGAGCTGAAGTATCTGGAGGCCAAAACCAAACACGGCGTGCTGGTACGCACCTATGCTACGCCGGATAATGTTAAGCACACCAAGTTTTCGCTGGACGTAGCCGTCAAGACGCTAGAGTTTTATAACGAATATTTTGATACTCCTTACCCCCTGGAAAAGTGCGACTTTGTGGCCCTGCCCGACTTCGCCAGCGGCGCCATGGAGAACTGGGGCCTGATAACTTTCCGAGAACAGGCCCTGCTGGTCGACCCCAAAAATACCTCCCTGCATCTTAAGCAATACGTCGCCAACGTGGTGGCCCACGAGCTGACCCACCAATGGTTCGGCAACTTGGTGACAATGCGCTGGTGGACCGATCTGTGGCTCAACGAAAGCTTCGCCAGCTGGATGAGCTGGCTGGCAGTGGATCACCTGTTCCCGGATTGGAAAGTCTGGACCCAATTCATCGTCGACGAACAAGGCTTGGCCCTCAAGCTGGACGCCCTTCAGCACACCCACCCCATCGAAGTCGAGGTCAAGCACCCTGACGAGATCCGCACCATTTTCGACGCCATTTCCTACGAAAAAGGCGCCAGCGTACTGTTGATGTTGCACGATTACCTTGGTGCCGACGATTTTCGCGATGGCCTGAGGCTGTATCTGAAGCGCCACGCCTACGGCAATACCGACACCGTAGATTTATGGGCCGCTCTAGAGGAAGTTTCCAAAAAGCCGATCAAGAAGTTTATGGGCGCTTGGACGAGTCAATCGGGCTATCCGATAGTTCAGGCCAATATTGCCGGCGATAAACCTAGCCTTAGACAGGAGCGCTTCTACCTGAATCCCGCCGCCAAAAAGAAGCCGGCCACCTGGCCTATACCGCTATTGCCCAGCCACGACATGCAGCCGCTAACTTTGGAGAAAGCCGAACAGCCAATCATGGCCGCGGGCCTGACCGACGACTTTGTCCTCAACCATAATCGCACCAGCTTTTTTCGGGCCGTTTACGATTCGGATCATCTATCCAACCTGTCGCATTGCATCAAAGCCGGCAAGCTGAACGAATTGGACCGGCTGGGCGTGCTGGGCGACAGCTTTGAAGCCGCCAAGGCCGGCTACAGCTCAACCGTGGACACTCTTAAGTTATTGGAGGCCTACGCTGAAGAAGACAGCGCGGTGGTATGGGACATTATCTCGATGGGTATCGGCAGTATCCGGGTGGTTATAGACGATGATAAGGTCCGGTCCGGACTGAAGCCTTTCGTGCGCCAGCTAACCGCCACCCAACTCAAGCGCCTGGGCTGGGAGGAAAAGACTGGCGACAGCCACTTCGATCGCCTGCTGAGGCCTAGCATTTTGGGTCTCGCCTCTTATGGCGAGGACCCAGCGGTAGTTAAAGAGGCCCGTCGCCGTTTCGACGCCATGAAAAAGCCCGAGGACGTTCACCCCGACCTGCGTGGCGTGGTTTACGGCACCGTGGCCCGAACCGGCGGCAACCCTGAGTTCGACAAAATGCTGGCCATGCATGACTCAGCCACCAATAGTGAAGAGAAAGTAACCCTATCGGGCGCCCTGACCGGTTTTGAGCAACCGGCACTTATTAAGCGCGCTTTACAGCAAATTACCGGCGACAACGTCCGCCTGCAGGACGCGCCATACTGGATCGCCTACAGTTTTATGAACCGTCATGCTAGGCTGTTGGCCTGGCAGTGGCTGAAGGATAACTGGGATTGGCTCGATAAGAACATTGGCAACGACCTCAGTTTTTCACGCATGCCGACTTACGCCAGCCGTGCTTTCAGCGATGAGTCTTTCCTGCCAGAATTCAAGAAGTTTTTCACTGCCCACCTCAGCCCGGCCTTCGAACGGCCCTTGAACCAGGCTGTCGAAACCATCCAGTGGCAAGCCGCCTGGAAAAAGCGCGATCTCGCCCCAATTAAAAAGTTCCTGAATTCCTAAAAAACGTTTTCTATAAAGCCGAAAACGGTAAATTCCGGACCGCTTAGCTCGATGGCATCAATTTGATATTCGCCCCGCCACTTGGCTTCATCCACGTAATACCAGGCCGATCTCTGCATCTGTTTTACCTTGGTGGTCGTGACGGCGTCCAAGCCGCTTCCCTGGGCGTCATTTCTACGATATTTGACCTCTACAAAGTGCAGGGCGCCGTCCTTCATCGCCACGATGTCGATCTCACAGCGCGGCCGGCGCCAGTTCTGCTCTAGGATTTCGTAGCCGCGCATTTCCAGGTACATGCGCGCCGCTGACTCGGCCTTCCGCCCCGTCTCCGTCGTTTTCATCCGTTTATTGTAGCAGGGCGGCGATAGGTTTGAAGCTATGTCGGTGCAAATCGCTAACGCCATAAAGCTTGAGTTTTTCCAGATGCAGGGCCGTGCCGTAGCCGACATGTTTGTCGAAATCATAGCCGGTGTATTCGGCCGGCAATTCGGCCATGTACTTATCACGCGCCACTTTGGCGATAATACTGGCGGCGCTGACCGCCGGCACGGTGGCATCGGCCTTAATCACCGCTCGGGCCTTTGGATTCTCAACCAAAAAATTTACATTCCCGTCGATAATAACTTCATCATATGCAATTCCTATCTGTTCCAGCGCCCGTTCCATGGCCAGTTTGACGGCGGCCGTCAGTCCGATTTCATCAATTACCGTTGCCTCGACCCAACCCAAACCGATAGCGTTGGCTTGAAGTTCAATTTGAGTGGCTAATCGTTCTCTCTGCTTTTTACTTAATAATTTCGAATCCTTGAGCCCCTCGATTGGGTTCCCCAACACCACCGCTCCGGCGACGACCGGGCCGGCCCAACAACCTCGCCCGACTTCGTCAATACCCACTGTAAGCATAAGCCCAGTTTATCAGGATGTCTAGGATTCTTTGGATTCGTTTTGTTCGTGGGCGGCTTCGACGGCGGCGGCTTTGGCTTCGAGGGCTGCTTCTTCGGCGGCCTTTTCTTCGGCTTTTGCTTCCGCCTCTTTGGCAATTTCTTCTTTGAGTTTGGCTTCTTCAGCCTCGAGGTTAGCGTCGTGAACGGCGTTAACGCCTTCGCGGTCAAAGTCCACGCCGGTCATACGGGCCGACTTGCCGGTGCGTTCACGCATGTAGCTAAGATAATTGCGACGGACTTTACTGCGCTTGGTAACTTCGATTTTAACTACCAATGGGCTGTGCAACAAAAAGCTCTTTTCAACACCCACACCGCTGGCGATGCGGCGCACTGTAATTCGGGAAGTGTGACTGCCTTGTTTGCCGGTGCGAATCACCAGGCCCTGGAAGATCTGGATACGCTCCTTACTGCCTTCGCGGATTTTTTGGTGCACTTTAACAGTGTCGCCGCTACGGACATCGACAACGGCCTTCTTCTTATATTTGTCGTTAACTTTTTGAATCACACTTTGCATAGAGTTTAGATTTTACACCATTTCCCTATCTGTTGCAACTAGGTGTCGGGTGTCGGCGGAAAAAGCTTATCAGTGGCCTTAGCAAGCTGGCTGTAAGCCTCCCAGAAATCGCTGGCCTGTATCTCGAAGCTACCGCCGAGCTGTTGCCTATTCAGGCGAGTGCTCACCAGGCCAAACTTACCCAGTCTTCGGAATTCATCGGTTGCCTGCGCCGGATACACGAGTCGTCCCGCCTCTTTAAGTTCATCGATTGCATCGTGCGGTGAACGCGGGGGGCCGCCCGCCCAGTTCGACAACAGCGACAATACGTTATAACGAGCGGGGTTAACCGCAATATAAGTTAAGAAATCATAGCGCTTAGGCTTGTGCTCGGCCATTTGACCTACAATAGCACATTTTGCAGATAAGTCTAGCCGACGACGCGGAAGAGTTCTTCGAGCGTAGTCTGGCCGGCAATAACTTTGAGCATGCCGTCTTGGAGCATGGTGCGCATGCCGGAAGCCAGGGCGGCCTCCTCGATACTTTGGGTAGTGACTGTTTTGGCGGGGTTTTCGAGCAACTGGCGCAGGGGCTCGCTCATGGTGAACTGTTCGCGGATGGCCAGCTGGCCTTTGTAGCCGTAGGGATTCTCCTCGGACTTGCCCGGCTTGTATAGCTGGAGGCCGTCCAGATTGGGCTTCTCGATGCCTTCGGGCAGGGTTTCGACGACTTCGCGGATCTGCTTGAGCTCGGCTTCGGAGGGCTGATAGGCCTGCTTGATCTCGTCATCCAGGCGGCGGATAAGCCGCTGGGCCATCACCAGCCGGATGGCCGAGATGAACAGCGGGTTTTGGCCGATGATGTCGGCGATGCGCGTCAGGGCGGCGGCCGCCGATCCGGCGTGGAAGGTCGCCAGCACCAAGTGGCCGGTCAGGGCGGCCTGCAGAGCCGTTTTAGAAGTATCGATGTCGCGAATCTCACCGACCATGACAATGTCGGGGTCCAGCCGCAGGACGGCCCGCAATTTGTCGGCGAAGCTGGCGTCGTTGCCGCCCTCTGTGGTGTGGACCGAAATCTGGGTAATACCCGGGAACTGGTACTCGACGGGGTCTTCGATGGTGATAATTTTGCGCTCGTCGCTATTCAGGGTGCTCAACATGGAGTAAAGCGTGGTCGTTTTGCCCGAGCCGGTCGGCCCGACTACCATGACCAAGCCGGTCGGTTTGGCGATGATGTCGTCTACCACTTTGCGCTCGGCCTCGGACAGGTCCAATTTATCGAGCGTGTACATCGACTGGTCCATGTTGAACAGGCGCATAACCACGTCCATGCCGTTAATGGTCGGCACGGTTTCCAGGCGGACGTTAACGTCAACCACGTTGCCATCGGCCATAGTGACCTTTTGGGCGATATGGCCTTGCTGGGCTTCGTCGGAGGCGGTCGAAACATTGCCGGCGCTCGCGATGGCGCTAATCAAAACCCGGTACTTATCGGGTTGCAGGCGGGCAATCGGGTGTAGTACGCCATCGATGCGTAAGCGTACGCGGGCGTACTTGGGCTGGGTCTCGATATGGATGTCCGAGGCGTTTAGACGGTGAGCCTGCGCCACCAGGTAGGCCAGCATGTCGTCTGCCCGGACCTGACCCAGGATAGCCGAAATCTGCTCAACCAGGTCGTCGGAACCGGCCTTGTTAATGGCGATGTCTTGGTAAACCACCTGTTTGGGCGGGTCGTACAACTTCATATAGTCCCGGTAGCCGGTGTCGGAAATAATGGCGAAGCCTACGTTGTTGTCGGCGAAGCGCTGTTTCAAGTCGGACATAGTTTTCTGCGAGGTTGTGGTAGTAACCCCGAACAGAAGGTTATTGTCATAAAAACGAACCGGAATAACCTTGAATTCGTAAAGTTCCTGGTTGGTCAATAGTTTCTTGAAGAGCGGCTTTTCGGGCAGTTGCGAGACGTCAACATAATCCATGCCCAGCACTCGGGCGCGGCGCTGGGTAGCCTGTTCTTCATCCAATCGGGCGTCCTGGCTCATATCCTAACAGTATAAAGCATAAGCGTCGGCGTACGATATAGTAATGGCATGAGAAAGTTGGTTTTGATTGTTCATAACGTGCGCAGCGCGCATAATGTCGGTTCGCTGTTGAGGACGGCCGAGGGTTTGGGCATCGCCAAAGTGTGGCTTACCGGCTACACGCCATACCCCAGGCGCGAACATGACGAACGTCTTCCCCATCTGGCAGACAAGCTCGACCGGCAGATAATTAAGACGTCTTTGGGCGCTGAGCAGACGCTTGAATGGAGCCATTCCGACGACATCGAAAAGATCGTCGAGGAGCTTAAGAAAGAGTTTTATCCTGTAGTCGCCCTGGAACAGGCTGCCGGTTCAGTAAAGTTGCCAGGCTTTAAGCCTCAGGCCAAATTGGCCCTGATTGTCGGGCGCGAGGTCGAAGGTATCGAGCCCGAGGTATTGGCGCTGTGCGATCAAATTATAGAGATACCGATGCTGGGTAAAAAAGAATCCTACAACGTCGCCCAGGCGGCCGCCATCGCCCTGTATCACTGCCGCTTTACCGCGTAGCGTTTATGCTATAATGAAATAAGTTCAAGGAAAAGAAAAACATGGCCATCGCCTCTAAGCCCAAACGCAACGCCCACTACAAAAAAACACAAGCCGCGCATCACCGCCACAGCCGAAGTTACCTCAAATCTTACTGGCCATACCTGCCTATGCTGGCCATTATGGGTGGCGGCATAGCTATTGACCGAGCTTGGACCGTTACCTCTGCGGCCAACACGCAAGCCGGCTTGGGCGCCCTAACGACAATTTCTGGCGGCCTCCCCCAGGCCTCGGCCCGTATTCAGACCCTGACGGGTGATAACTCGGCCTGGCTGATAACCGCCATGCTGCTTATCGCCGTGACGGCCCTAACCTTCTTTATGATTCGCCGCACCCTGGCCTTTCATAAGGCCGTCATCAAAAGCGAGCATTTCATCAACGACCACCCCATGCTCGACATAGCCGCCGTTTTCATCTTTAC
>CAYUNY010000028.1:0-8025 GCA_964446315.1 uncultured Candidatus Saccharibacteria bacterium | reverse complement strand
GAGGGCGCCCTTCATAATTTCGGCCTCGTCTTCGTCGAGCTCGCTGGACTTGTCGGCGATGTGCTCGGTGATTATCAATCCCAGCTCGTGCCGCGATTGCAGGCGGGCCCGCTGGTGCGGGAACAGGATATCCAACAGCAGTTGCAGCGGCTTGCTGACCACGTAAGTCAGGTAGCGCATGGCCTGTAAAACAGGCGCGAAGCGCCACGACCAATACAACGGATCTTTGCTGAACAGCGCCTGTGGCATGATTTCGCCGAAAATAACGATTAACAGGGTACCGACCAGGCCGGCCAGCCAGCCGTTGAGCTGTTGTTCGAGCACGAGTGAGGTGGCCGAGACGGCCGCGATGTTGGTAAGCAGGATGCTGGCTAGGGTCAGGTGGGTGTTGCGCCTGAGCGGCATAACCCGCTTGGCCATTTTATTGCCCAGTTTGGCCTTGCGCCGCAGGTCGGCCAGGTCGAGCGACATAATGGCGATATTCAGGCCGGAACAGATGGCTGAGGCCAAAACCAGTAGTGTAACGATGAGGGCGATGAGCGCGGGATCGCTATGATGCATTAATAATCATTATACTGGAAGGTATGTTTGGAACAATGTTCGACAAGTTTTGGCACGGTTGGCTGGGCCGGCCCTACCGCCTGGCGCGGACGGTCGACGAGGGCGCCGGCCTGCCGGTGGTTTTGCTCCACGGCATTGGCCGCAGTGCCGGCGTATGGCAGAACGTCGTTCAGTTATTGGTGCCGCTGGGTTTTCGGGCCGTGGCTTTTGACCTGCTGGGCTTTGGCGCCTCGCCCAAGCCGCGCTGGCTTTTATACACTGCCGACGATCACGCCGCGGCGGTCATCGCTTCGATTGAGCGTTCTAATTTTGGCGGGCCGGTGGTGCTGGTGGGGCATTCCATGGGCTGTTTAGTGGCGGTGCGGGTAGCCCGCCTGCGCCCCGACCTGGTGCGTCACCTGGTGCTATACGAAATGCCCTTGCTGGAAGGCCTACCCGAAAAGCGCCGCTACCGCGTGCGGCTGGATTTGTACCGCCGTTTTTACGAATGGGTCATCGGCTATCAGCCGACTTTCGATAGCGAATCCATCAAGCGCACCGAGCGGCTGGCCCGGCGCATAGCCGGCTTCGAAGTGACGCCGGCCAGCTGGCAGCCTTTTGTGCGCAGTCTCGAAAACACCATCATGAAGCAGGCCACGGCCGCCGATATTAAGGCCCTAGACGTGCCGATGGACGTTATTTACGGCTCGTTCGACATGCTGGTCATCCGCGGCAAACCCCAGCAGACTTTCGGCGACACCGTAGATCGGGTCAAATCCCACACCATCCGCGCCCGCCACGAAATCTCGCCCAAAGCCAGCCGCTTCATCGTCGAACGTATCGAAGCCGCCATCCGGTCCGACTGATCGCACCTTTTTCTGACACCATATAAGAAACATATAATTTACACATAAAACACATATAAAATTTATATCGTTTTTATATGTTTCTTATATGGTGCCCCGAAGACATGGTAGGATAACAGGGTGTTTAAATACTTTGGTTTTTCGGGCTTTATAACCGTCGCCGCCGTGCTGGTGGCGCTGATCGCGCTCGGCCCGGGCGCCGCCCTGACAACTATCGTGCTAATTGCCATCGAGGTCGCCTTCAGCGTCGACAACGCCGTTATTAACGCCCGCGTGCTGGAGCGGCTCAGCAAATTCTGGCAGCACCTCTTTTTAACGGTCGGCATGATCATTGCCATCCTGGGCATGCGCTTCGTGTTTCCGATCTTAATAGTTATGGTCACGGCCCACCTGCCGTGGCACACCGTTATCAACGAGGCCCTGCATCATCCCGATACTTACGGCCGCCACCTACAGAACGCCCACGCCGCTATTGCCGCCTTCGGCGGCGCCTTCCTGCTAACGCTGGCGCTGTACTTTTTATTCGACGACGCCCGCCAGGAGCTGTGGCTCAAAAAATTCGAACGGGTCATGCAAAAAATCGGCGGCAACTTCTGGCTACCGCCCATACTGGTCGCCATTACCGTCAGCCTGGCGGCGCGCTTTACCAGCCACGACAGTACCACCGTCTTTAAGGCCGGCCTGCTTGGCGTCGTTTCTTACACGGCGCTCAAGTTCCTGATCGACGGCCTCGGCAAGCTGGCGCCCGAAGGCCAGAAAGTTTACACCGGCTGGGCGGCCTTCCTGGCCTTCATGTACCTGCAACTGCTCGACGCCGCCTTCAGCTTCGACGGCGTGCTGGGAGCCTTCGCCATCACCAACAAAGTCCTGTTAATCGTGCTCGGCCTGAGCGTCGGCGCCTTCTGGGTGCGGAGCCTGACGGTTTACATGGTGCGCAAGGGCACCCTCAACGACTACAAGTACCTGGAGCACGGCGCCCATTACGCCATTTTGGTGCTGGCGGTGGCCCTGCTGATCAGCCTTTTCTGGGAAGTTCCCGACGCCGTCACCGGTGTTAGCGGCCTTGGTGTGATCATCGCTTCATTCCTGTCTTCGCGCGAGGCCCTGAACGCCAAAAACGCCCCGAATTTGTGACATATATCGCATTGCAATTAAGCTTAGCCGGGCATAAGCTGGATTTTAGGAAGTGTGAGGCTTCCTACCGACCCGGGCGCATTTCGTCCCGGGTCTTATGATTTATATGTGTTTTATATGATAGGCTAGAGTTAAATGACACCTGTTTTATTAGCCTTCGCGGCCTTCCTGTCGACCCTTTGCGGCGGCCTGATCGGCATTAAGAATAAAGACCGCATGCACCGCTTTTTGGGCTACACCGCCGGCGTGCTGTTAGGAGTGGTAGCCTTTGACCTTTTGCCCGAAATTTTTAACCTGCTGAACGTCCAGCGCCGCGACGCCACCGGCGCCATGATCGCCCTGGTTTGCGGCTTCCTGGTCTTTCACATCGTCGAAAAAAGTATCCTGATCCACCACACCAACGAGGAAGAATACGAAGTCCACAAGCACCCCCACGTCGGCGTGGCCTCGGCGCTGGCGCTCAGCGGCCACAGTTTTCTGGACGGCGTCGGCATCGGCCTGGGCTTCCAGGCCGGCACGTCGGTCGGCATCGCCGTGGCCATCGCCGTTATCGCCCACGATTTTACCGACGGCTTGAACACCGTCAACCTGATGCTGTTAAACCGCAACAAATCGCGCAAGGCCTTTATGTACTTGCTATTGGACGCCCTGGCGCCGGTGCTCGGCGCCGCCAGCACGCTGTTGTTTCACATTTCCGGCGCTGGATTAATCCTGTACCTGGGCTTCTTCGCCGGCTTCCTGCTGTACATCGGCGCCAGCGAAATCCTGCCCGAAGCCCACAGCCAGCACTCCAGCTACCGCACCATCGGCCTGACGATTCTGGGCGCGGCTTTTATGTTCGCGGTTACCAGATTTGCCTAAAAGTGTTATAATTCGACCTGGCTTAATAAAAATACACACAGCCTAAAAAGGCTAAAACAAATACACTGGTCCAGTATGCACACCACATCACTTCAGAATAAAACCATCCGGCCGGGCTCATTGGGGAGTTATTCCTATTATTATTCCGACCGCCGGCCGGTGGCGGCCGCCCAGACCAAGCCCAAGGCCGCCCGCCGTGCCAAGCACGGTTACAACAAGCTAGTGATCACCCTGCTGGTCCTTGGCGCGTTGATAGTTTTACCCTTAATGCGGCCGTTCGGCACCGGCGGCACCGGCCAAACCCCCTTAAATAACCAGCCCACCAAGCAGGCCGCCGCCTCGGTCTCGGCCTTAGTGGCACCGGCCGCCCAGCAAACCAATCATTGTTCCGGCAATAACCTCGACAAGCTGGTCCTGGTCAGCGTCAGCCAGCGCCATTTGTGGGCCTGCCAGGGCGCTAAAGCGGTTTATGACACCCCGGTTATAACCGGCATACTGGCCCATCCCGACACCCTGACGCCGCCCGGCACCTACCACGTCGCCGCCAAACAGACCGGCACTACCCTGACCGGTACCGACAGCACCGGCAGCTGGAGCGATCCGGTTAGCTACTGGATGCCTTTCCTGACCAATGAGCACGGCACTTACGGTTTCCACGACGCCACGTGGCGCAGTGACAGCGAATTCGGCAATACCGATCCCAACTCCGCCAGCGCCTCGCACGGCTGTGTCGAACTGCCGTTGGCGGCTTCACAATGGCTCTACGACTGGGCCCGCGTGGGCAGCACCGTCACCATCCAAACCTGATAGAATAAAGACATGATAGTAGCGGTGATCATTTTGGGAATTTTGGTATTGGTGTTGCTGGGTGTGCTGTTGTTCCAGCAGAACAAACCTGCCTCTAACCCCGAGGGCAACATGATGCTCAAAGCCGATCTAGCCGAGCTTAATAAATCGGTTTTATCATTACAGCAGGGTATGCAGAAGCAACTCACTGAGCAGCTCACCAGTAGCAACAAACAGATGAGCGCACAGTTCCAGCAGAGCGCCAAGATCATTCGCGAGGTCACCGAAAAGCTAACACAACTCGAGGGCACCAATAAGAACGTCGGCGATATCGCCAACGAGCTAAAAACTCTCCAAAACGTACTCCAAAACCCCAAACAGCGCGGCGTCGTAGGGGAGTTTTACCTAGAGCAGATATTAAGGAACGTGTTACCGCCTGGTACTTTCGTATTGCAGCATAAGCTGGGTGAAGGCTTAATCGTGGACGCCGCCATCAAATACGAAGACAAGTGGCTGCCGATCGACAGCAAGTTCTCACTGGAAAACTACAACCGGATGATCGAAGCCAAAGAGCCTCAAAAGTCTGTGCTGGAGAAACAGTTCAAAGCCGACATTAAAAACCGGATCGACGAGACCGCCAAGTACATAAAGCCCGGTAAGGATACGCTCGACCAGGCACTGATGTTTATACCAAGCGAAACTATTTATTACGACATCCTGACTGAAAAAGTGGGCATCAACGGCCGGAACCTCCTGCAGTATGCCGGGGAGAAAAAAGTGACGATTGTCGGCCCAACCACGCTGTCGGCGCTCTTGCAGACTATCGCCCAAGGCCTGCGTAGCATCGAGATCCATAAGGATACCGAAAAGATTCGCAAGAACATTGAGACGCTGGGCAAGCACCTAATCGCTCATAATAACTACATGCAAAAGCTGGGCAATTCGCTGGGTACCACTGTCGGCCACTTCAACACCACCTACAAAGAGCTAGGGAAGATCGACCGCGACATCGTTAAAATTGCCGATACCGAGGCCCATGTCGATCCCATGCTACTCGACCGCCCGAGCATAGACGAATAATTACTTGGCTTTTATTAAGTCCATGACCAGGCTGGCCGTCCAGCTGAAGTTGTCGGCGCCGGCGGCCTGGCCGTTCAGGGGGTCGAAGTATTCCGAAAAACCGGCACTGCGCACCATGTCGATGGTGCTTTCGCGCAGGGCCTCGGCGTGGTCGTCGAAACCATAGCGCTTTAGCCCGTCGATAATCAGCCAGTTCATGTTGACCCAACTTGGCCCTTGCCAGTAGCCCTTGGCTTTGAACCAGAACGAACTGCGCGGCACGCTGGGCACTGGCCAGGCCGTGCCGAAGGCGTGCTCGTTCTCGAGCTGGCGCACCAGTTGCTCGGCGTTTTCCTTGGGGATAGTGCCGGCGTATAGCCCCAATAGGGTAGCGATGCTGGGCACTTTTAATAAGCGGTGGGTGACGAAGTCGCGCGAGTAATACTGGCCCGAGTAGGGCTCCCAAAGCTCCTCGTAGCTTTTTTTGGTTTTGCGCATGCTTTTGGCGAGCTCTTCGGGCAGTTCCTCGCGGATCGACTCGGCGATTTCGCTTAAATGCGTGTTGGCCCGGACCAGGATGCTGTTAAAAGCCAGGTCCTCGATGCTGAACAGCGAGTGATCCAGAATCTTATTAGTGTCGTAGCCCTTGCGGCGCAGGCGGCGCTGGATGTCGTACAGCGCCATGGCCTCGATGGTCGAAAAGCGCTCTTTGACCGGGATCGTTTGGGTATCGCGCCGGAACATGGCGATGACGCGGTCAAATTTAATCTTTTCGATGACCCTGATCCACAGCGGCAGGAGGTGTTCGTGCAGTTCGGCCATCCAAGGCGGCGAGTTATCGAGGCCGGTTTCCCAGGGGTGGATCAGCAAAACCAGGCCCTCGCCGTGCGGGTCGCGCTCGCGGTACATCCATTCGTGGTAAGCCACCAGGGCCGGGTACATCAGCCGGTACCAACTGCGGCGCTCCGGCCAGGCCAGCTTGGCGCCGACCTGCACCACGGCCTCGGCCAGCATCGGCGGCTGGGTAATGCCAGTGGTGGTGACGTCCTCGGGGGCATAGGGGTTCAGCCAACTGCGCCAGGCGTTGCGGTCCCTGCGATACTGCGGATCGTCGCGAAAAATAATGTTCGGCAACATGCCGTTGTGCCACTGGCCGCGCAATAGGCTGGTCAATTCCACCTGGGCGCGCTCAACGTCCACATGCCTCAGCCCGATAGCGATAAAACAGCTGTCCCACAGCCACTGGTGCGGGTAGAGGCCGTGCGCCGGCTGGGTGTAATTGCCCCGGTCATTGCCGGCCAATACCGCCTTGGCTTTGTCGAACAGCTCGTCGTTTTTAGCCATAAGCACTAGTATAACTCAGCGGTAGTTAGTAAAGGCCAGGGGGAAGTCGAAGTCCTGGGCGCGTAGTAACTGCATAACGTCTTGCAAATCATTCTTGCTGGCCGAGGTCACGCGCACGGCGTCGCCCTGGATCTGGGTTTTGACCTTCGGGAACTTTTCGCGGATCAGGGCAGTGATCTTTTTGGCCTTTTCCTGGTCCAGCCCGTGCTGGAAGGGCACTTCTTTGGTGGCTTTGAGGTTACTTTCGGTGACTTCGCCCGAAGCGTCGATGACTTTCTGGCTCTGGTTGCGGGCGGCCAGCTTTTTGCGGACGATGTCTAGAATGGCCTCGATCTGCCAGTCGCCGTTGCCGGTAATTTTAAGGCCTGTCTTGTCCCCATCCATCCACTCCAGCGCGGCCGGCGTGCCCTTAAAATCGTAGCGGCTCTGGATTTCACGCTGGGTCTGGTCGAAGACGTTGTTCATCTCGGCCTTGTCGTACTCGCTAACCACGTCAAAAGAGAAATTCGCCATCTTCCTATACTAAATCCTTCCGGAACACTACACAACTTTCCGGAGGGGGAATAATAAGTATGCATTTTGCTTAATTATTATTCCCGTCCCAAAAGAAGGTGTATGTTAACGTCTCAGTCCGGCCTCTGGTACAATATCGTAAGAATGATTGACCAGAAGCTGGCTGATGACCTGAAGCGACGAGCCAAAGAGGGGGATGCCTCTGTTCTGCGCAGTCCTGAACTCCGGAGCCTGTTCGACCAGCTAAAAACCCTGAAGCCCGAAGAGCGCGGGCCTTTCGGCAAGGCGGTGAATGCTTTGCGGCAGGAGCTGACCGATTTATTGGCTTCGAATCAAGACGAAAAAGAACAGCTGAAACCGATCGACATCACGGCGCCGCTCGATGTTAACTCCCCGAAACCTGAATTACTGACCAGCGACCAGGGCAGTAAGCACCCGCTGATGACCGAGCTGGCCACGGTACTCGATATTTTTTACCGCATGGGCTTTACGGCGGTCGAGTCGCGCGAACTCGACGACGAATACCACATGTTCGGCTCTCTGAACTTCCCGGAAGGCCATCCGGCCCGCGACGACTACGACACCTTCGTGACTACCCAGACCGACAAAAAAGGCAAGCAATATATCGCCCCGGCCCACACTTCTACCATGCAAAACCGCGTTATGAAGGCCGGTAAAAAAGAGCTCGAACAGGGCAGGGCGATCGCCGCTGTCATACCCGGACGCGTCTTTAGAAACGAAGACCTCGACGCCCGCCACGAGCACACCTTTTACCAGCTGGAGGGCGTTTACGTAGACAAGGGCATCCACGCCGGCAACCTGATCGCCACCCTCAAAATCTTCCTGCAGGAATATTATGGTAAAGAGCTGGAAGTCAAAACCCAGCCGTTCTACTTCCCTTTCACCGAGCCCAGTTTCGAGC
>CAYUNY010000027.1:0-8037 GCA_964446315.1 uncultured Candidatus Saccharibacteria bacterium | reverse complement strand
ATCAAGTCAACGTGCTCAGCGTGCATCGCGCCAAAGGCCTGGAATGGCAAACCGTTTATATTGTCGACTGTACCGAAAACTCGTTTCCCCTCAGAAATTTTGGGGGCGGCCTAAAACTGCCACATGAGCTCCAGGCCGATCCTAGCGAAGCCGATGCCCACATTGCCGAAGAACGTCGGCTGATGTACGTGGCTGTCACCAGGGCGCGCCAAGAGGTGATTTTGACCCACGCCGCCCGGCATGGCAGCGGCGCGGCGCGTAAGCCTTCGCGCTTTTTGGGCGAGCTGGTCGGGCACGAGCTAGCCACGGCGACCACCGCGGAGGAGTCGAACAAAAAGGGACTGGAAGCTTTCGCGCCACTCGCTACAGCGTCAGACGCCATTAAATTACCCGACAGCATGCAGTACGACGGACGGATACACCTGAGCGTCAGCCAGATTGAAGCCTGGTTGCGCTGCCCGCAGGACTTTTATTATCGTTACGTCTTGAACATGCCACTGCCGCCATCACCCCAGCTGGATTACGGCAGTCTAATTCATGGGGTCATTGAGGCCGTCCATGATGGCCGGGCTCGCGGCAACCCGCCCAAACTAGAAAAACTCCTGGAGGACGTCCGGCAAAACCTGCCGCAATCAGGCTATCCGTCCCTACGCTCACGCGAGCGGTCCCACAAACAGGCCCTCGAGACCGTGCGGATAGTATACGAGCGTTTTATGCAGGACGAGCTACCGATTGAGACTGAATGGCCCTTTACGCTTGAGTTGCCGACCGTGCCATTGACGATTAGGGGCAAGATTGACGCGGTCTACCAGGCAGAGCAGGGGGTCGAGATCCGCGACTTTAAAACCAGCATGAGCGTCAACACTCCCGAGAAAGCTAAAGCGCGCGTGTCGGGTTCGCAGCAGCTTACCTTATATGCGCTGGCCTGGCTGAATTTACGCGGCGAGATGCCCGCCAAGCTGACACTCGACTTTGTTGAGACCGGCCAACTTGCCTCCGTCAAAAAACAGCCTAAATCCTTGGCCACTCTCGAGAACAAGCTAGAGGCCATGGTCCAGGATTTACAAGCCGGCGAGTATCCACCGGGGCGCGACCACAGCTACTGCCAACACCCATAGCCTGGATACTAAAACTGCCCGGCGAACAATTACTTGCGGGTTTTGCGCTTTGCGGCGGGTTTCTTCTTGGCAGGCACAGCGACAGCCGAAACGCTGGCTTTCTTAGCGGGCTGGTCTGCGAAAAGCATGGCGTAAAGGTTAACGCCTACGATGGCGCCGATTACCGGGCCAAGCACGTAAGTGCCCCAGCCCATCGAGCCCCAGATGTTCCAGGCGCGGATACCCTCGGCGACTGCCGGGTTAAGCAGGCCAAAGGAAATTGACGAAGCGGCGATCATGCCGAGCATCAGGCTAATACCGGCATAAGCGGCTGTAGCGGCGCGACTAAGACCCTGGTAAACGGCTGCGGCCAGGCCGAAGCTGAAGATACCTGTGCCGATAGCCTCGGCAACCATAACACGGCCGGTGTAGTGGCCGCCGACTTGTTGTAGCGAGCTGTTAACTAAGTAGGTGTAAACACCGTAGGCAGCCCAGGCGCCAAGCAATTGGGCGACAACGTTTATAGCCGCCGCGATGGTGCTGAGCTTGCGAGCCGACCACAGGCCGATGGTCACGGCCGGGTTAAAGTAACCGCTTTGAGCGCCGCTAACGGCGTAAGCCATCGTGGCCAGTGTTAAGCCGGCCGCTGCGGCTATAAAGAAAGGCACACCAATAGGTGAGCGTTGCACGCTTAAGATTAGTAACGTAAGTACGCCCGCCCCCAGGAATTCAGCTACGGTCATAGCCGCTTTTTGTCGTTGGGTCATATCGAACCTCCACTTATTTGATGACATAATCGTACCTTTAAGCCGACGCTTTGTAAAGAGTTTGTAAAGAGGGTGGCACCCTAGAGAATAACGATGGGCATGCCGGGGCCGGCGATAACACCGCCGGCGGCCAGGTTGTAGGCCAGACCGGCAATCAACTTCTGGTGTTCTTCCTCGGGGTTTATCGAGGTAGCGTTGGCGCCGTTGGCTATAGACCAAGCCGCAATTTCAAATACTTCGTACTCATCGCCGTACTCCTTGCGAATGGCTGATTGGTCAAGAATTTCACCGGGGCGGGTAAGTACCACGACAACTACGCCTTGTTGCTGACCTTCTAATTCACGGACGTTTTCCTCGCCGGCAACTTCTTTGCCCACCTGAGCCAGTTCTTCGCCACTGGTAGCATAGCCTTCATGGCGTAATTGCGTGGCTTTGGCTGAGATGCCTGCTTCTAGTTCCGGCTCCACTTCGTAGCCCAAAGTACGCAAGGTGCCGAAAATGGCCGGCGCTTTGCGACCGATAAACGAAAGTATGGAGGGGGCATCCGGCTCTTTGTTATCGAGTTTGCCTTCGGCGCCGCAGCCGCCGTAACCCGGCGCGCCAATGTGGCCGCCGACCTTGTGACCCAGCTTCTTTAGTTCTGTCAGCACCCGGCGCTTGTGTTCGGGAGCCTTTTCGCCGGGGTGCCGGTAGCTATCGGTAGTCAGGGCGTCGCCCATGACGCAGGTCATGGTGCCGCCGGCCGCCTTCGGGCCAACCACGGCCTGGCCGTTTGACTGGCCGCGACAGTCCATACAGTCACACGGAATAGCTTTGGGGTCGGCATCGGTAATAAATTCGCGGTTTCTCAGCCTACCTACAAGTTCGTTGCCCTTTTGGGAGTCGATTTCGCCACGTTCGATGCGTTCGGTGGGATCAACACTGCCTTCTGCAAAGCTTAATGTCATTAATAACGTCTCTGCTTCAGGCATAGTCTCTCCTTGGCCCATTTCGAAAATTTCTTTCATTTACTAACCTTGTATGTGTAAGATATCTCACTCATTATATGTGATTTATATCGTAAATCAACCCTATGTGCCGTCTGGATTGTATAATTACGGCAGGAAGAGTTATGCCAGAAAAAGCACCTAAAACCGAAGCCGAGCTTGAGCTCAAAGTCGACGATGAGACTATTGAGCGATTTGAACGCGACCTAGACAGTAATCCGGACTTGTACGGCAGTTTATTTAGCAAAAATGAGGCGTTAGCTTTATTTATAAGACGCCGCGCAATCAGGCTTGCTCCCGATACGGCAGACAGAGACGTCATGTCGCAAGTAGCGCTGGAGGTTGCCGCGGTTGCCGAAAGCCAGGCCGCCATTAACGGCCTGGAGCGCTTATTCGCGGTTGATGCCGCTCCAAACCCGAACGATCCCCCGCAGAGCGGGCAACAATTTAGATTACCACCGGCCGCCTAGCGTTGGCGGTTGTGGCGGCGCTTGAGGCCGGCCACCTGCAGGCGGACGGCCTGGCGGTCTAGTAGGGCCTGGGCGTGCTCCAGGCTGACCTGGTCTTTGGCCTCGGCGCGCATCTTTTCGGCCCGTTCCAGGGCCTTTTGGGCTTCGGATTCGTTAATCTCTTCGGCGTGGTCGGCCTCGTCGACCAAAACGCGCAGGGTATTATCGGAAACTTCTATGACGCCGCCGCTGCTGGCGAAGAACTCGCGCTGGTCGTCGCGGTCTTTGGCGTTGCGGCGCACCATGATGGCGCCGGTAGTGGCGACGCTGACCAATGGCATGTGGTGCTGTAAAACGCCGATCTCGCCGTCCAGCGTCGGCAGGACGACTTCGTAAACGTCCTCTTCGAATTTCTTGCCGCTAATGGCGACCAGCACGAAGTGGAACACTACTTGGCCTTCACGTCCTTAATGGCGCCCTTCAGGTAGAAGGCGCTTTCGGGCTTGTCGTCGTGCTTGCCGGCCAGGATCTCTTTGAAGCCGGCGATAGTGTCGGCCAGCTTAACGTATTGGCCGGCGTTGTTGGTGAATTGCTCGGCCACGAAGAACGGTTGGCTGAGGAAGCGCTGGATGCGCCGGGCGCGGCCCACTAATTGTTTATCTTCTTCGCTAAGCTCTTCCATACCCAGGATGGCGATGATGTCTTGCAGGTCTTTGTAGCGCTGTAGAACGCGCTGGACCTCGCGGGCCACCCGGTAGTGCTCCTCACCGACGATTTCGGGGTCGAGGATGGTCGAGGATGAGTCGAGCGGGTCAACTGCCGGGTAGATGCCGATCTCAGTTAAAGCGCGGCTCAGGGTGATGGTCGAGTCCAGGTGGGCGAAGGTGGTGGCCGGGGCGGGGTCGGTCAGGTCGTCGGCCGGCACATAAACGGCTTGCACCGATGTTACCGAGCCCTCGCGGGTGCTGGTAATGCGCTCCTGCAATTGGCCCATCTCCTGCTGGAGGGTCGGCTGGTAACCAACAGCCGAAGGCAAGCGGCCTAGCAGGGCCGAGACTTCGGAGCCGGCCTGGGTGTAGCGGAAGATATTATCGATGAACAGCAGGACGTCGTTGCCCTGGTCGCGGAAGCTTTCGGCGATGGTCAGGCCGCTCAAAGCCACCCGCAAACGGGCGCCGGGCGGTTCGTTCATCTGGCCGAAGACCAGCGAGGTGTTTTTAAGCACACCCGATTCGGCCATTTCGCCGTACAGGTCGTTGCCCTCGCGGGTGCGCTCGCCAACACCGGCGAATACCGAGTAGCCGGAGTGGAACTTGGCGATGTTGCCGATAAGCTCCTGGATAAGCACGGTCTTGCCGACGCCGGCGCCGCCGAACAGGCCGACCTTGCCGCCCTTAACGACCGGACAGATCAGGTCAATAACCTTAATGCCGGTTTCCAGGATCTCGATACTGCCCGACTGGTCAATCAGCGGCGGGGGCGCGCGGTGGATGGGCGCGCGGGTCTTAAAGTCGTCTTTCTGTCCATCAATAGGATCACCGGTAACGTTGAACATGCGGCCCAGTGTGGCTTCACCGACCGGCACACTGATGGGAGCGCCGGTGTCGCTAACGCTGGCGCCGCGCTCCAGGCCGTCGGTCGAGCTCAGGGCGATGGCGCGGACGCTCGACTCGCTGAGGTGCTGGGCAACCTCCAGGGTAATCTCCTGATCGTTCAATTTAACTTTCAGGGCGTTATAAATGGCCGGCAGGTTGCCGGTCGAAAATTCGACATCAACGACCACGCCAACAATTTGGGTGATCTTGCCGTTCTTAGTTTTGCTCTGGGTTGCTGTCGCCACTATGACACTCCTTCTTCATTACCTGACGGTCGTATATTAACTACCTCTAAAAGACCGTTGTGCTTTATCCGATGCGAATCATTGAAGTCATGAGCTAATAAGTCAGTAATCTCATCTGGCGTCAAGCCAACTGCTTCAATTACACCTGCATAGACCACATCGCGCCCTACAACCTCTCCGATTGATTTAGCATGTTTTAGAAAACCTTCTTCGTGCGTCTCGCGCTCTGTGCTGGTCCTTTCTTTGCCCTCGTTGCCAGCCATGAAACTTGCCGTCACTCGAGCGTCTACCAAATCATAGAACGGCACAGGAACCGCATCGGGAAATGAGGTTCGTACATGAAGTTCAGCCCAAGCTTCAGACGAGACATCCATCAGTGATCTCCTTGGAAATGCCTCCTCACTTGCTTTCAGCAAGGCTTGCTGTAGTGGTAGGACGTGTTCGCGCGTTGTAGGGTTACCCATTTAGTGCCTCCGCGCCGCCGGAAATTTCGGCGATTTGCTGGGTGATGTCGGCCTGGCGGGCGGTGTTGAGGGCCAGGGTGTAGTCGTCAATCAGGTCGTTGGCGTTGTCGGTGGCGTTCTTGGTAGCCAGCATGCGCATGGCGTGTTCGGAAGCCAGCGACTCTAGGACGGCTTGCCAGATCTGGGCCTCGATCAGGCGGGTGGTGGTTTGCTCGACGACGGTTTCGACGTCGGGCTCGAAGTTGCTGATCGGAACCGTTGCAGTGTCGACGTCGATTAAAGGCGCCGGCAGAAGTTGCTGGCTTTTGACCTCTTGAACGACGGTCGATTTAAAATCGGTGTAGATAATGCTGACTTCGTCAACCGCGGCGCTCAGGTATTGCTCGATTATAGTGTTTAAGATTGGCCGCACGTCGTTGGCCGAGGGCCGGTCGCCGAAGGGCGGGTAAACGGCCATTAGATCTACGTCTGCTAAACGCCGGACAAATTGAGCGCCCTTACTGCCGATGGTGATGACGTGGCTTTTGACCTTGTCGGCTTGGTCGCGGCGCAAGTCGGTGGCTAACTGCTTGAGGGTGTTGGCGTTGTAGGCGCCGGCAAGGCCGGTGTTGCTGGTAACGACGATGTAGAGGCGGCTTTTTACCGGGCGCTTCGTGAATAGCGGCTGGCGCTCGACCTCACTCATGGCGTTGAGCTTTTTGAGCAGGTCGTAAGCTAAGTCGCGGTAGTCACGGCTCTTTTGGGCGTATTCTTGCGCGCGCCGTAACTTGCTGGCGCTGACCAGCTCCATGGCCTTGGTGATCTGGCGGGTGCCTTTAATAGATGTAATCCGGCGTTTGAGGGTAATGGTGCTGGCCACGTTATTCCTTCACGACTTTCTTGGCTTCTTTGTAGGTGGCGGCCACGGCCTTGGCGATCTTGAGGACGGCTTCGTTCTGTGCATCGGTGGGCTTGTCGCCGCTGTTGAGGGCGTCTATAAGCTTGGCGTTCTTCTTGAGTTCGCGGTGCAGGGCTTCTTCGGCGGGTTTGACCTTTTCGATCGGTATGGAGTCGAAGACGCCCTGGCCGGCGGCGTACAGGCTGGAGTACATTTCCCAGATGGCGTAAGGGCTGTACTGCGCCTGCTTTAGTAATTCGGTAAGACGCTGGCCACGCTCGATGGTCTGGCGCGTTTCGGGGTCGAGATCTGTACTGAACTGGCTGAAGGCGGCTAATTCGCGGAACTGGGCCAATTCGAGCTTGAGGCTACCGCCAACGGCCTTGATGCCCTTGGTCTGGGCATCACCGCCAACGCGGGAAACCGATAAGCCGACCGAAATGGCCGGGCGGATGCCTTGGTAGAACAGGTTGGTTTCGAGGAAGATCTGGCCGTCGGTGATGGAAATGACGTTGGTGGGGATGTAGGCACTGATGTCGCCGGCCTGGGTTTCGATGATCGGCAGGGCGGTCAGCGAGCCGGCGCCGAGCTTGTCACTCAGTTTGGCGGCGCGCTCCAGTAGGCGGGAGTGGATGTAGAAGACGTCGCCGGGGTAGGCTTCGCGGCCGGGCGGGCGGCGCAGTAACAGCGACATCTGGCGGTAGGCCTGGGCGTGCTTGGTTAGGTCGTCGTAAATAATCAGGGCGTGCTGTTTGTTGTCACGGAAATATTCGCCCATAGCCGAACCGGCGTAAGGCGCCAGGTAGAGCAGGGCGGCGGGGTCGGACGGGCCGGTGGCCACGATAATGGTCTGGTCCATGACGCCTTCGCGTTTCAGGCGGGCTTGTAGGGCGGCGATTTTAGACAGCTTTTGGCCGATGGCCACGTAAACGTTAATGACCCCTGTTTTTTGGCGGGCCTGGTTGACCATAGTATCGACGGCTATGGCCGTTTTACCGGTCTGGCGGTCGCCGATGATCAGCTCGCGCTGGCCGCGGCCGATCGGCACGGTGGCGTCGATGGACATAATGCCGGTCATAAGCGGTTCACTGACGTGTTTGCGATCCAGCACGCCGGGAGCGGGGCGCTCCACGCGGCTGGTTTGCTTGGCTTTGATAGCGCCGCCGCCGTCCAACGGGTTACCCAAGGGGTCGACCACGCGGCCGACCAGCTCGGGGCCGACGGGCACTTCGAGCACTTTTCCACTCAAACGGACCTTGGCGCCGGCCTTGACCAGCGTGTCGTCGCCCAAAATAACGGCGCCGATCTCTTCTTCGGCCAGGTTCAGGGCGAAAGCCGGGATTTTGCCGCCGCTCAGGCTGTCGATTTCGAGCATTTCGTTATAACCGGCGGCCGCCAGGCCGTAAATCCAGGCGATGCCGTCGCCAACACGGGTGACCACGCCGACATTTTCGATTTCGGGGCGCTGTTTAAGCTCGGCGATTGCCGCCCGGATGTCGGCGGATAGTTCCGTAATTGATAAGTCACTTTTGGGCATGGGCTAATCCTTTCCTGCGG
>CAYUNY010000026.1:0-8737 GCA_964446315.1 uncultured Candidatus Saccharibacteria bacterium | reverse complement strand
TCCACCGCCTGGAATTTTACGAACCGGCCGAGATCGAGCAGATTATCGAGAGGGCCGCCGGCATCCTCAAGGTTAAGATCGACAGGCCGGCGGCACATGAATTGGCCAAACGTTCGCGGCTGACGCCGCGCATCGCCAACCGGCTGCTCAAGCGGGTGCGCGATTACGCCGACGTTAACGGCGACGGCATCATCGATGCTGACCTCAGTCACAAAGCCCTGGCGCTGTTAGACATTGACGAGCTGGGTCTCGACACCACCGACCGCCGCCTGCTGTCGGCGATTATCGAGAACTATAATGGCGGCCCGGTGGGCGTCGAAACGCTGGCCGCGCTGACCGCCGAGGAGCGCGGCACCATCGAAGATTTTTACGAACCCTACTTAATGCAAGTCGGCCTGCTGGAGCGCACGCCGCGCGGCCGCAAAGTGACCCACAAAACCTACAAGCATCTTGGCAAAAAACCGGCCGCCGACAGCTCTCAGTCGGCCTTGCTATAGGGTATACTTTAGAGATGAGCTCTCACGAATTCGACCCCGACCGGCCTGGTATCCGCAATCCGTTATCGGTCATGCAAGCGGGGGAGCAGGTGATCAGCGACATCAGGCGCCACCCGATAGGCCTCCTCATCGTCTACCTATTCGCCGGACTATTCCTGCTGTTATTGGCCGGCATTGCTTTTGTGATCATACCGGGAGCCGCCGATAGCAATGGCCAGGTATCCAACATCGCGACGGCCGGATTCGTATTCATGACGGCCTTAACCCTCGTTTTCGTATTTATTTATAACATTATTTACTGGGACAATCACCTCATATTAACCAGCGACAGCATTACCGAGGTTAGTCGTTCAGGCTTATTTAATAAGCAATCCAGCCAACTGTCACTGGGTAACTTGGAAGACGTGACCGCCGCCGAGAAGGGCATTCTGCAGAGTATTTTTAACTTCGGCTCGCTGACGGTCGAGACGGCCGGCGAACACATCCGATTCTTCTTTCCTTACTGCCCCAGGCCCGAGTATTACGCGAAGCAGATTTTGGCAGCCCGTGAAACTTTTGAACAGGGGCATCGCGGCGGCAAACAACCGCGGCCTGACCAGCAACAGCCAGCCCAAAATCTGCCCCAACCGCCTTCCGAGCCCGAAGATACCGTCGATAGCTACGAAGTGCCCAGCTAATTACTGGAACGGGTTACTACGGGCTTCGTCGAACAGCGATTGCACGCTAACGCTATTGTCTTGCAGGGTTTCCAATTGTTTAACGACTCCCGCGTCAATGTGCGGCACCTTGGCGGCCTGCACCTGGCTGGTAACGGCCTGATCGGACGGTTCGGCCTGGCTAAGGTTGTTAATACGCAACAGCACGAAGCCATAAACGCCGGCCACGAAGACCAGAAAGACCGGCAAGCTGTAACGCTTGAGCTTGTCAATGATGGCGGTTAGCTGGAGGGGGAGGCCCTTAAGGCTAAGTTGTTTGCTCATGGTTTTATGTACTCGTTTAAAGTTAGGCTAAAAGTCAGGTCACGCGGGTTAAGGGGGCTGGGCTGGAGTGTCAGGCCGCTGACCTGGGCGGTGCGGCGGTTGTGCTCTAGGGCGCTTAGGAAACCAACCAGGTTATTATACGAAACCGGTTGATTGGGATCGCCGGCCACGGTGATCACCAACTGGTAAACGCCGGGTATGTTCTTAACGGCTTGTAGTTGTGACAAATTATCCTTCTTAGAGTTTGTAGCGGCTGAAGGGGTGGTGGCGCCGGCACCCGAGGCGCCGATAAGGTTGCCCAGCGTGGAGGCCGGGAAGGTCACCGAAGCCAGCTTAACGTTATTGGCGGCGGCTATGTTAACAATCTCCCGCACGGCCTCAGCCTGGCTCTTATCCTCGGGCACGATGGTCTTGGCGATTTTTTCGAGCTCGGAATATTTCTGGATGTCTTTTTTGGCTGTCCTAAGACTGACCTGTTGTTGGGACAGGGCTTGGCTCTGGGCTTTCAAATTAACCAATTTGACGGATTCCGAACCCAGCAGGGAATTGATTCCGTAGGCACCAGCCACCAAGCCAATCAGCAAAAGCCCGATGACCAACAACAGGATAAGGTGCGTGCGTTTACTACTCATTTTTTACCCTTGCTGTTAATAAATAGGTATGGATTGTCTTTGGCGAACAGGGCGCGCAGGTTAACACTGCAGGGGAACTGTTTGCTAACGCCGGAACCGTTGGCCGAGCAATTAATGCTAACAATATCGGCCTTGCTGAAAATTTTATTGGTAGGGTCGGCCAGGTTGACTTGTACCTGCGTGGCAGTGTGGTAATCGGTGGCGTTGGCGGCTATGTCTATACCGCCTTGCAATTGGTTAATCGTCAGGCCTGTCAAATTAGAGTTGGTCGGTATAGTGGCACCAATTTGTTTAAGCAGTTGCGAGAATAGAACTTCCTGGCCGAGCACGTTCACCACCAGCTTGAAACTACTGCTGATGTCTTCGACCTGCTTTTGGGTGTCGGCGTAATGCTCTTTCTGCAAGGATAATTTGGCGTCGGCTATAGTTTTGTCATAACGGTTGCTGGACTGTTTGAGGTTGAGCAGGCCATAGGTAGCCAGGACACCCAATCCGATCAAAGCTATCACCAACATAATCACCCATTTGCGAAGATTAACGTTAAGCCGGGCATAGCGGTAGCCCGTTTTGACATCCGGCGGCAGTAGGTTGATCATGACCTGAATAACTCCTTAGGGTTGGCCAGGCTTAGGCCGACAACGGTGGTGTACATTGGCCGATCGGCGGCCGGGGGCGGCTGAAGGTTCTTATAGTCCAGGTAGTGCCACGGGTCAAGATAGCGGACCGCCAGGCGTAACGACTGTGTGAAATAATCGCTCAGGCCGGGCATGTTGGCGCCGCCACCGAGCGTTAGAACCTGGCTGACCTGTCGCGTCGAACCGTATCGCTCCTCGTAATAGCGCATCATTCGCCGGATCTCCTTGATAATTTGTTCCATAGTCGGTTCGATGGATTGCCTGATCTCGCTCTGCCGCTTGCTAACTCCCAGTCCGTAACGGGTCTTTATACGGCCGGCCTCCTCGAAGGTCACGTCGAGTTTATTTTTTATGGCGTTGGTAAAATCGATGCCGCCGCCCTGGACCGTGCCGGTGACCAGGGTGTGTTTGTCATAAATACTTATATCCGAGGAAACCGAGCCGAAGTCTATGATAATGGCGGCTTCGTCACTGCTGTGACTGATCGAAAAAAGCCGGCCCGAGGAGCTCAGGGTCGGTTCTATGAGCACTGCTTCCAGCCCCATGATGTGCGCCAGATCAAGGTATGAATCAACAATCTTACGTGGCACGGCTACTACGAACAATTCGGTCGTTTCGGCCGTTTGCTTAATGATTTCGTAGTCCAGGTAAAGTTCGTCCAGCGGTAGGGAGATGTATTGCTCGGCCTCCAGCTCGACAGCCTCTTTTAGCTGGTTGGCCGGCAGGTTGGGTACCTGCACCGAACGCGTGAAGGTGCGGTAGGCGGGCAGAGCCATGGCCACCCGACGGGTGCTTATATCGCCCAGCAAACCTTTCTTAAACAGATCATTAACCGCCTTGGCAATGACGTCGGGTTTTACGACCATGCCGTCTTTTTGGGCGGAGTCGTCGAAGGTAGTGAAGCCGTAGCCCACCACGCGGGGCAGGTGGTTTTTAGCGGCCGGGCCTTCGGGCTGTTCCAACTGCATGACCTTTAACGAATTGTGGCCGATATCCAGGCCAAACAAAGGCTTGTCGTGAAAAAAATCGGGAGTTTTAGCGGTTTTCATCTAAGGCCCACCCAGGCATATTATTAACATAAGTATAACAGATAGATCGGTGCATTTTCACTGGTGACGGTATCCTTTAATGACCCAGGTGGTATTGCCTATGCCGGTCGATGAGCCGAAGGTTATAGTACCGGTGTTCGTAAGGCTGATGGTTTGGCCGATCAGGGCGCCGATCTGGCCGCTGTTTTGAACCTGCACCTGCGACCAGTAGGCGTAAAAGATAGTGTTTGGCTCGTCCCCCGAGTTATTCAACGTAATGGTCGTAACGGCTCTGGAGTTAGCCAGATCGGTACCGGTAACGGTGGCGCAATCAGGCGAACAGCTGGCTTTGCTGTAGAAGGTATATATCTCAAAGCCGGTGTTACTGGCATTTGAAGTTAGGGCCGAGCTGTTTAGAAATGTTGCGCCGGCCACGCCATCTACCATGATGTTTGGCATGGTCGTGCCTAAAGAATCGGCGACGATTATTTGGCCTTGGTTGGAAGTGGTAAGAGAACCGGTAATCCAGACGTTCCCCGCGACAGTTACCTTGCACTTACCCCTAACGGCCACGTCGCCGTTGATTTTTGTGTTGGCGGCCCAGGTCAGAGTTTGATTATTATCGCAAGAAGCCGCCGCTCCGGTTATGGTGGTGGTGACGGCCGCTTTCTGGGCGGCCCGGTCATAGGTTGGCAGGGCCTGCGGCGCCACCGTTCCCGCTACCAGGCCCGGGTTGCTCATGCCACTGCCGTCGGTCTGGTTAGTGGCCTTAACCTGACCATAAATATGAGCCGTGTTGGCAATAGTGATCGGCTGGCCGTTTTCGCCGCTGTCACAAACCCGGGGGTAGGTAGAGTCGGCTGGATTTGGACAAGTCTGGTCGGCGACTTTGACGTTGACGGCATTGGTGCTTAAACCGATTTGAGCCGAGTTAGCTAAATTAATTTCGCCGTTCACGAATACATCGCCGCCGACAACCTTAGAACTGTTGCTCATAAACAGACCGCCTTCGCCGCTTATAACGCTGAACAAACCTCCTGTCACGGGGCGTAAGTCCACGTAGATTTTAACCGATCGCGAAGCCGTGGTGGCCGACGCTGGCCAGTAGGTCTTGCCGGTTATGGCGACGGTTTTGGTCTTATCATCGCCGCTTATACTGGCGGTGAAGGTGGTCTTCAGCTTGCCGTCGCTGTGGAGGGTAGTCTCCCCGCTGGTGCCGGTCCAGGTGTTATCCTGGCTAAATTGTTCGATGGCGTAATCGGCGCCGGCGTCGGCCGCCAGCTGGGCCTCGGTGTGTAGTTGATCCTGCCGGGCCACCTGGAAGCTGGTTAATGATAAATTCGTGTAGTACAGGGCTATAAGAATCAGAAAGGGCAGTACCGCCAGGAAGACCAGTAAGATGGAGCCGCGTTGTCCGGTGTCGTGGAGTTTTTTCATTAGAAACGGTTCCTTAAGGTTACGCGCATATTGGTTGTCAGGTTAATGGGTTTGCCGGGAACGCCCCGTTCCATGATCAGGGCTATATTAACCGACCGCGCATTAGCCGCGGTACTGGTCTGGACGGCATCCTGGTCATAAAGGGTGAACACCATCGATTTCACGTAACTGGCCAGCGTTATATCGGACGGACAGCTGGAACTCGCCAAATTGGGCGGGCACGAGGTGGTCAGGCTATTGCCGGTGGCGCCAGGATTGGCCAGCTTGCGTTCCATCAGCGTGGTGCCGTTTTTGTAATATACCAGCTCGTTCATGTAAGGACTGCCGGTATCGGGATCGATAATGTAATTGTGGGAAGAATCTATGGCCGGTACGGCGATAATGATGACAAAGTTGCTGTTGCTGGTGTTCCAGCCACCGGACGGGGAGTTAGCATCTGTTATTTGGTTGGTCTGCCTGACGCCGTCGCCAAAGCGGAGGTTCTCAACGGTTGAGCGTAGCAGGTTCTGCGAGCTGACAGTCATCTCGGACAGCAGGTTATTGCGATTGATAATAACGAAATAGTTAGCCGACATTCCCAAGAAAGCCACGCCGATAACCGACAAAACGCTGATTACGACCAACAGCTCCACCAGCGTGAAACCATCTGGCGACAGCCGCCGCTTGATAAATTTATTGCCCGACACCGAGTTCTCCCATATAGGTCGTGTAACTGTAGGTATTGCTCTGTGCCTGGTCGGTGTAGGTCACGCTGATCTCGATTTGCTTCAGGCCATTGCTCGGGCTGGTGACGTTCATGGAAGCGCTACGTGTGCGCGGCATCTGCGCGGGCAGTTCGGACGAAAGGCTCGTGGTGCCCAGCGCCAGCCCGTTGTAACCGACGTTGCGCAAAGCCTCTACCTTAGCCTCAACGTAGGAATTAGCTAAATTCAGGTATCGTCCTCGCTGGCTAACATGAACGTAAGTTGTAACCACCTGGCTGAGAGAGCCTATAATAACGCCGGCCACCATCATGGTAACGAGCAACTCGACAATGGTCAGGCCTTCCGATGATAATTTCCGCGTTTTCATGCTAATGCTTATTGTATTATAAAAGCCCCGGTTTCCCGGGGCTTTTAATGAGACGAAGCCTAAAGGCTTAACTACCGTCTAGGTTCTTGGCCACTGCGGTGGTCTGGCCACTAACCGTACCCTCGAAGGTGGCGGTCAGAGTGTATTTAACACAAGTGGTGTCGTCCGACTCGCAACTGGCGCCGGCGCTGTTCTGCACGGCGTAGGCGTACGCCTTAGCGACAGGTGAAGCGACAATACAAGTGCTGGAGCCTGAAGCCGGTGAAGGATCACATGTCGATGAAGGATCCTTCAGAGCCAAAGGATCAATGCTCTTCATATTTGTAGCTCGCCAACTGGGCGAGTTAAGATCCGCGATGCTGGGGTAATAACCGTTCTGACTGAAGAACGCCTCAACATGCGTCTGCAAAGACTTAACATCCGAAGAACGCTTCGAGTTACGTGCTTTTGCCTGGATACCGCTATAGGTAGTAATGACGAGCAACGCCAAAATACCGATGACCACGATGACGATCAAAAGTTCGACGATCGTAAAGCCTTGATTACGTTTTTTTAGGGAGATCATGAGAGCCCACCCTCCTTGATTACTTTCTTGTTATTTACTTTTAATGATCCAGCAACGTTTTACGCCGCAAGTATCTGGGAATGATTATAGCCATAAGCGTCGAGCCGTCAAGCCCGAACTGTGGATTAACTGCCAATGTTTTTTGACAGGTTGGCTATGGGGCCCATTACCGAGGCGGCAATCAGGCCGACGCCGGCGCCCAAAAAGATGATCATGATCGGTTCTATAATGGCCGCCAGGCCGTCAATTAGAACGGATACCTCCTCTTCGTAAAAGTCGGCTATTTTGGTCAGAACGGTATCGATCTGGCCGGTTTCTTCGCCGACCAGTAACATCTGGGCCACGATGGGCGGAAAGTGCGGGCTGTGGCTGATCGGTTCGCTGAGGGGCTTGCCGTTTTTGACTTGTTGGGCGGCCTCTTTCAGCTCTTTTTCTATGACCTTGTTGCCAAGCGCCGCGCCGGTAACTTCCAGCGCGTCCAGCACGCTGACGCCGGCCCCCATCAATGACGCGAAGGTACGCGAAAAACGGGCGATGGCTATTTTGAGAATGACGGTCTTGACGATCGGTATCCTGAGTAACAGCGAGTGGAACTTATATTTTCCGGTATCGGTGCGAATGTAACGTACCAGGTAAATGCCGCCAATAATGGCAAGTATAAGAAATAGGATTAGGTTGGGCAGTTTGTTAATTATAGGAATCGGCAGGTGTCCGAGAATAGTCGGCTTAGCGCAGAAGTTGCTGAAATTAAGCAAGACCTGGGTGTAAATCGGCAGTTTGGCATTGGGCCCGCCCAGGCTGGTAAGAATGCCACCTAGCTTGGGCACTATAAAAAGCATGATGCCGAAAAAGGCGATCACCGTGACGCCCAGGATAACTACCGGGTACATCATGGCGCTCTTGATCTTTTTACGAATGCTGGCGTCCTGTTCGACCTGCTTGGCCAGTCGCTTCAAAATGTCGTCCAGGATCCCGCCCTCTTCGCCGGCCCGCACCATGTTAACGTACACTTCCGAGAAGACCGTCGGATACTTGGCAAAGGCGTCGCCCAGACCAATACCGCCCTCCACGTCTTTAGTAACGCCGGCCAGCACCTCACGCATGTAGGGGCTTTGGGCGTCGGCCTGAAGCGCCGACAGCGACCTGGCCAGCGGCACGCCGGCCGAAATCATGGTTGATAGCTGGCGCGTAAAAACCACCAAGTCGGTCAGCTTAACTTTCTTTTTATTGCCAAATTTAAAGAGACCGCCGCTCGACTTGCGCCCGCCTTTACCGGCTTCCACCAAAATCGGCTTGATGCCTTGTTTGTGGAGGAGTTCCAATATGGCCTGGCGGTCGGCGGCTTCGGCTGAGCCCGTTACGGTTTTGCCATCCTTGCCGACTGCCTTATAAGTAAACTGCATGTCTTATTCCTGGGCCGTGACCCTGAGTATTTCTTCGATGGTGGTTTGGCCGCGCAGGGCTTTTATCAGGCCGTCCAATTGCATGGTTAGCATGCCTTCCTGGATGGCGGTTAGTTCGATGGCCTCGGAGGTGCTGTTGCCGACAATCATCTTCTGGACCGCGGTAGTGTTGCTCAGGACTTCATAAATGCCTATGCGGCCTTTGTAGCCGGTGTGGTTGCAGGCGTCACAGCCCTCTTCATGAGCCTTCCAGAGCCGGGTGATACCGGAGGCACTCGTGCTGAGCCCGTCGGCGGTATTCTTGGTTTTGACGTCCTTGGCGGCCGGCGCGCCAATACCGTCTTTGAGTGCCGATTCCTCCAGTTCGTGAATACGCTTAAGGCCGCCGTTGTCGCTAAGCCTGAAGGTTTTTTCCAGGCCTTTCATGAAGGTGTCGTCGGGAGCGAAAGCTTCGCGGCATTCCACGCATAAGCGGCGCACCAGGCGCTG
>CAYUNY010000025.1:0-8886 GCA_964446315.1 uncultured Candidatus Saccharibacteria bacterium | reverse complement strand
TTGGCGGAGCGGGGCCGGGTCATCCCGATCACGCCGCGCGGTAGCGGCACCGATCAAACGGGTGCGGCTATCGGCAGTGGCATCGTACTGGTCTTTCCGGCTCACATGAACCGTATCCTGGAGCTCGATACAAAGGCCCACACCATAACCGTCGAGCCAGGCATAAATTACGGCAAGTTACAGCAGGCCCTGCACACCCACGGCCGCTTTTTGCCGCCTTACCCGGCTACTATCGAGTACTCAACCGTCGGCGGCGCCGTCGCCAACAACGTGTCGGGTGAAAAGTCGACCAAGTACGGCGATACGCGGGCTTATGTTAAGGGTTTGCGCGTAGTCCTGGCCAACGGCGAAGTCATCGAAACCGGCCACCTGAGCAAGCGCGAACTCAGCAAAAAACTGGGACTGGCCACTTTTGAGGGCGAAATTTATCGTTCAATCGACACTCTACTCGAGGAGAACCACGAGTTGGTGGACGATATGAGGCGGACAGTGCCCAAAAATAACTCCGGCTACAACCTGGCGAACATCAAACAAAAAGACGGCACGTTTGACCTGACGCCACTGATTGTCGGTAGCCAGGGCACACTCGGCATCATTACCGAGGTTGTTATGAAAACCGAGGCCCACAACCCTCAAACCACCATGCTGTTGGCTCACTTTGACAGCCTAGAGCAAACCCAGAAAGCGGTGCTGGAGCTTAAGGAAATGTCCGAGCCGCCAAGCGTTATCGAGGTGGTTGACGACAACGTGCTCAAGCAGGTCCACGACCTTAACCCAAACCAACTAAAAGACATTATCGCGCCTCCATTCCCGCCAATCAGCTTGCTAGTAGAGTTCGACGGCAAAGATCGCCACAATAAAAAGCTGACGCGTCGGGCCGAGAAAATCTTTGAAACTTATGGCACCAGCCACCAGATTTCGGACGATCCTGAAAAACAACAATTGTTCTGGAAGTTGCGCCAGTCTGTAAGCTCGCTGATCAGCCATAATAACGGCCAAGCCAAGGCCGTGCCGCTGGTTGACGGCGGCGTACCGCTGGAACGCCTTCGTGACTACATGGAGGCCGCTTATAAATTGCTGTCTGCCAACAAGGTCGAGCCGGCCCTGTGGGGCCACGCCGGCGAAGGCAACCTGGTTTTCAGGCCGCACCTGAACCTCAGTCAGATCGGCGACCGCCAAAAAGTTTTCCGCCTGCTCGACGAGTACCACAAACTGATCATCAAGCTGGGCGGCACTATCAGCGCCACGGCCGGTGACGGCCGTCTGCGCGCCCCTTACCTCGAGGCCATGTACGGCGACGATGTCTGTGGCCTATTCGAAAAGGTTAAGAAGATTTTTGACCCCTATGGCACGCTCAACCCCGGCGTTATACAGGGTACCACCCTGGAAGACATCAAAGAGATCCTGCGCTCCGAATACGACCTCGACCACCTTTACGACCACTTGCCGCGCGCTTAAGCGGGCTTGAGTTTTCGGGCCCAAACAGATAAGATACTATGGTCAAAACGCGCGGACGTGGCGGAATTGGTAGACGCGCTACCTTGAGGTGGTAGTGGGAGCAATCCTGTGGAGGTTCAAGTCCTCTCGTCCGCACCACGTTCAGACACGGGTGATTAGCTCAGTTGGCTAGAGCACCTCGTTTACACCGAGGGGGTCGGGGGTTCGAGTCCCTCATCACCCACCAATGAATCAGGAGACCATCATGGGTAATCTTATACTGGCGCCTCCCGGGCAGGCCATGGTGGGTGGGGATAGACTGACGCCCCGCGGCGTCCAGCAAGCCGCCTGGCTAGGCGAAGAATTATCATCAGTGGCGATTACGGCCGCCTTTTGTGCTCCGGGCGCCGCTGAGCAGACGGCCTTGCAAGTCAAGGCGTGTCAGGTAGCGATGGGAAAGGCAGCATTGAGCGAGTTGCAGGACCGAAGCAAATTCATTACGCCCAACAGCCTCTGGCGGGCAGAACCAAAGGTCCGGGCCATACACAACCGTTTCATATCTCCACGACTGAACAATGGTGAGTCGGTGCTGGTTGTGGCTCCGCGGATTCCTTTTCTGGCTTACGCCAAGCTCGTAGAGGGTCGGCTGGATGATGAGATTTTGCAAAACGTTGATACTCCGCAGATACGCAGTTATGCTGTGGAGGGTCGGGATGTTAGTAGACGGCCCGGCATAGTCTACCCTTTACGTCGGATTTAGAGAGGATGGCTTAAGCGCCACCAAGCTGAAGGCTTAGGTATCGGTCTTTGGAGTTTAATTGCCACTGAGTTATCGGGCAGGGTTATTTTACCGGCATCCACATCGTGGATGCTTAGTGGCTGAAGTGTGGCTGTGGCTTTGACGGCACTACCCTTCCAGGCGGTGGTAGTGAGGTCTTTGCTGGCAACGGCGGGGATTGGTGTACTCCAGGGTACTTTGTAGCTACCGATCTTGTCGCCGGCTTTGACGATGGTGGCCGACACAAAGTTGGCTTGGGCGCTACGAACCAGCGCCAAACTGTCTTTAAGCGCTACGAACAGGGTAGGCGAGCCCTCCACGGCAGTAATAACGGTTACGGGCTTTCCGTTTACAGTAATTTTGGAAGCCGAGAGGAATACGCCGCCGGCAGGGTCGCTGTTGCCGGTCTTTATGCCTACGATGCCGCTGGTGCCGAGTAATTGGTTGACGTTTTTAACGATCGTGGTCATGGGTATGCCCGTGGCGGTGCTCTGGCCGGCAATGCTAGCGAGCACCTGGTTTTGCATGGCCAGCTGGCCCAGCTTTACGAGGTCGCTGGCCGTGCTGGTGGTGGTGGGGGACAAGCCGCTGGCGTCATTGCCGACGTGGGTATCTTTGAGGTCATGAGCCGCCAGGTAAGCGTTGGCCGCTGTGGCGTAATCCGACAGCGAGCCGTAGGCCCAGATCGCCAGGCTGTCGGCGACGTTGTTGGCCGAGGGCAGCATCATGGCCTGCAGCATTTGGTACTGGCTGATTTTTTCACCTGTAGACACCGGCACCAGCGAGCCGTCTTCGGCGGCGTAATTGTGAAAAAGAGCCACGTCGCTAGGGCTTAGGGTTATGGCCGGCCCTTGTTGCCCGGCGGCCAAAGGCTTCTTATCCAGCACAGTCAAAGCGGTGATAACTTTGGCGACGCTGGCCGTTGGCGCCGGTTTTTGCGGGCCGTGAGTTTCGAGGATGTCGGTTCCTAATATGCTTACCGCCGATTGGCCGGCGGCCGGCCAGGCCAGGGTTGAGCTACCAGTGTTTACCGTGATTTGTGATCGATAGGATTCGGGCTGAAGAAGGGGTAGTGCCCGGTTCAGCGCCCAGAAAGCGTAGCACGCGACTAGAACGAGCACCAATAATGCGTAGACTGGCCGCTTGCTCCGACGCCTGATAATTCTCATAAGCACTTTCTATCATAACAGCCGCGTTGCTAACGGGTGTATAATGAAATTACCAAATAAGGGGGAATTCCATAATGATCGTCGTAGTTATCGCCGTAGTCGTGGTTGTGCTGGCTATAATCGCCGGGCTGTACAACGCGCTGGTGCGCCTAAACCAGCAAGCCAACGAGGCCTGGAGCGACATTACCGTCCAGCTGAAACGCCGCGCCGACCTGATACCCAACCTGGTTAACACGGTAAAGGGCTATGCCGCGCACGAAAAATCGGTCTTTGAAGACGTTACGGCCGCTCGCGCCAACACGCTTAGCGCCAAGACTCCTGGCGAGGCCGCCAAGGCCGAAGGCGACTTCCAGAAAACGCTAAAGAGCCTGTTTGCCGTCGCCGAAGCCTACCCAGACCTGAAGGCCTCGCAGAACTTCCAGGAACTACAGGCCGAATTAACCGACACCGAAGACAAAATCCAGGCTTCGCGCCGCTTCTACAACGGCGTGGTGCGCGATTTTAATAGCAAGCGCAAAACCTTCCCGACCAACATCTTCGCAGGCATGCTAGGCTTCAATCAAGATAAAGAATTCTTCGAAGTTGACTCAGCCGAGGCCGCTACAGTTCAACAGCCCGTTGACGTCAAATTCTAGCTAGATGTACTCCGAAATAGCCGCCAACAAGCGCAAAACAGTCTTTGTTATGGCCGTCTTTATGGCTTTCGTGGCGCTGATTATCTGGATTTTCGATAAGGTGTGGGGCGGGGGTAGCACCGGCGTGTTTTACGGCGGGTTGATCGGTGCCTTGCTTTACGTGTTGATCACTTATTACAGCGGCGCCAAAATGGCGCTGGCCGTGAACCGCGCCCAGGAAATCCAAAAGGAGGACAACCCTCGCCTGTGGCGCACCGTCGAAAACCTATCTATTACGGACGGCCTGCCGATGCCGAGGGTTTTTATTATGGACGACCCCGCGCCCAACGCTTTCGCCACGGGCCGCGATCCGCGCCACTCGGCGGTTTGTGTCACCAGCGGCTTACTGCAGATCATGGACGATAGCGAGCTAACGGGCGTGCTGGCCCACGAAATGGGGCATGTCAAAAACTATGACATACGCGTAAGCTTGGTGGCTTTCGCGCTAACGGCTGTAATATCACTCCTGGCCGATATTATGTTGCGCCTGACCTGGTTCAGTAACGACGACCGCGAGACCAACCAGGCCTTTTTCATACTCGGTATTATCGCGGCTATCTTAGCCCCCTTGGTGGCTACCCTGATCCAGCTGGCGGTGTCGCGGCAACGCGAGTATTTAGCCGACGCCACCGGCGCCCTGACCACCCGCTACCCCGAAGCCCTGGCCAGCGCCCTCGAAAAGATCAAGCAGACCGGCAGTGTGGTAAAGCATCAAAATACGGCCACGGCCCATCTATTTTTCGCTAATCCGCTGAAAGGCCACAGCCTGGCCAGCTTGTTCAGCACTCATCCGCCAATCGACGACCGCATCGCCCGCTTGCGCAGTATGGAAACCCACGCCTAATCCGGTTTATCCCTGTATAATAAGCTCATGCCAAAGAGATCCGGTAAGACGGCGCCCACCAAGGCGTCCCCTAAAAAAGCGTCTGCACAGCGTCCGAAACCCTCAAAACCGGCCGGCCCGCGGCGACTTAAACAAGCTAATTATAAAAGTTTCCGCCTGCATAAACGCGTCAAGCACTTCGTGCGCCTACCGAGCGTTTGGCAGCTGACTAAAGCGGCGGCTGGCACGATTTGGGCGCACAAAAAACTATTTATAGGCATCACACTGGTCTATGGTTTGTTGAATCTGGTATTCGTACAGGGCATTACCACGGGCGCGGGTGACGTCACAAGCCTTAAAGACACCCTGAACCAGGCTTTTAGCGGCCACCTGGCCTCGCTGGCCTCGAGCCTGAGCGTCTTCACCCTGCTGGTCGGATCGGCCGGCAACACTTCTAACGGCACGGCCGGCGCCTACCAGCTGTTCCTGGCGCTAATCGCCAGCCTGGCGACAATTTGGACATTGCGGCAGGTTCTGGCCGGGGCGGTCCCAAGAGTACGCGACGGCTATTACAAAGGCATTTATCCACTAGTACCGTTTGTCCTGGTGTTGGGGGTTATCGGTTTGCAGTTACTGCCATGGCTGATAGGCTCGGCGCTCTACAGCACGGTGGTTAATAACGGTGTTGCCGTTTATTTCGTGGAGAAATTACTGTGGGCATTGCTGTACGGCTTGCTGGCCCTGCTTAGCGCCTACATGGTAAGCAGTTCGCTGTTCGCCCTGTATATCGTCACGCTACCCGACATGACGCCTATGAAGGCCCTTCGAAGCGCCCGCGAACTGGTGCGCCACCGTCGCTGGACGGTATTGCGCAAAGTACTGGCGTTACCGGTCGTTCTATTACTGGTCGCGGCCGTTATTATGGTGCCGATTATCATCTGGCTGACGCCGCTGGCGCAGTGGGTTTTCTTCTTACTGACCATGGCCGCCCTGCTGGCCGTACACGCGTACATGTACACCTTATACAGGGAGCTGTTGAATGAATAAGAGCCAGGCGGCCGAACGGGTAGCCAAACTGCGCGAGCTGATTAACGACTACCGCTACCACTACCACGTGCTCGACGAATCGATCATGAGCGAGGCCGCCGCCGACAGCCTAAAGCACGAGCTGACACAGCTCGAAGAGCAGTTTCCGGAACTAATCACGCCCGATTCGCCGACCCAGCGGGTGGCCGGCGCGCCGCTACCGGGCTTCAAACAGCTCGAGCACAGCTCGCGCATGCTCAGCCTGAACGACGTCTTTAACGAAGAGGAATTACGGGCCTGGGAAGAGCGCGTTAAAAAACTACTGCCATCCGGCGCCAAGCTGGAATATTTCGCCGACATCAAAATGGACGGCCTGGCCTGCGCCTTGGTTTACGAAGACGGATTATTACAGAGGGGAATTACCCGCGGTGACGGCTTTGTAGGCGAGGATGTAACGGCCAACGTGCGGACCATCGATTCGGTGCCTCTGAGCCTGCGCGCAGACAAGCACTTCAAAAACTTCCTGACCGGCCGCACCGAAGTCCGCGGCGAAATAGTCATGTACAAAGAAGAATTCGCGGCCCTGAACGAACAGCGCGCCAAAGAGGGCAAGCCGTTGTTCGCCAACCCCCGCAACACCGCCGCCGGAACCATCCGCCAGCTCGACCCCAAGCTGGTTATTGGCCGCCCCTTGCACTTCCGGGCCTACGACCTGCAACGCGATAAACCTGGCGAGGTACCGGCCTACGATTTCGCCTATAAAGCCCTGCATGCCCTGGGCTTCCTGGCAAACAAGCAGGCCCTAGTACTAGAAGATATCGATGCAGTCATCAAATTTGCCAAAAAATGGGAGACCGAACGTCAAAAACTACCCTTTAACACCGACGGCCTGGTGATCAAAGTCAACGATCGGCAACTTTACCAGCGGCTGGGTGTGGTCGGCAAAGCCCCTCGCGCCGCGGTGGCCTTTAAATACCCGGCAGAACAGGCTACCACTAAAGTTAAAGATATTTTCGTATCGATCGGCCGAACCGGCGCCGCCACACCCGTGGCCATCTTAGAGGCAGTAGTGGTGGCCGGTAGCACCGTCCAAATGGCTACGCTCCATAACGAGAGTGAAATCAAACGCAAAGACATTCGTATTGGCGACACGGTTATTCTGCACAAAGCCGGCGATGTCATACCAGAGGTGGTTGAGCCGCTAGTTAAGCTTCGGAATGGTTCCGAAAAGGCGTTTAAGATGCCCACAAACTGCCCGGAGTGTAATACTAAACTTGTTAAGTATAAGGCAGAAGACGCTGTTTGGCGCTGTCCAAACGAGCACTGTCCGTCGCGTTCCTGGAAGCGGATCGAGCATTTTGCCAGCAAATCGGCCCTCGATATTGAAGGCCTTGGCGAGAAAAACGTTATCGCGCTGATCAATGCTGAACTTGTTAAGGATCAAGCCGATATCTACAAACTAAAGGCCGAAGATCTATTAAAACTGGATCGTTTCGCGGAGATTTCCGCCGATAAACTAGTGGCGGCTATACAAGATAAAAAGAATCCGCCATTACACCGCTTTCTTTATGGACTTGGTATACGCCACATCGGCACCCAAACAGCCATCGATATTTCTAATAAGTTTCGAAGCCTCACAGCGATCAGCGAAGTAACAATTGACGAATTCGCGAATGTCGAAGGAGTGGGCGAGGTTGTGGCCGAATCTGTCGCCGAGTGGTTCAGTGAGCCGCGCAATCAAAAACTGCTCGAAAAGTTCAAAAAGCTAAAAGTTTGGCCCCAAGAGGTCAAAAAAGTTGGCGGCCCGCTCAGCGGTAAAAACTTTGTCGTGACCGGTAGCTTGGGTAGCATGGGGCGCGAAGAAGCCGGTGAAAAAATCCGCGCCTTGGGCGGCACTTTCCAAAGCTCGGTCGGCCAAGATACGGACTACCTGGTGGTTGGTGCCAATGTCGGCGCCAGCAAGCTGGCCAAAGCCGCCAAACTCGGCACCAAACAGATCGACGAAACCGAACTCCTAAAGATGATTGGGTAACTATGGTTGTGCTTGAGGACGAACTAGCAGAACGGCTCGATAAAATTAATAAGATCTTCTCACCTGACGTATTGCTGAAGCGCCAGGCCGGCGACCCGGCCTCGATCGCCAAGTATTACCGGAAAAACCGGCTTGCTTATAGAATCTTTAACAGTCATGAGGGATTCGTGCATATGGGCATCAGCGAGGGAAAGACCCTTAAGCCACTGGATTTTTATAAGCAGGCCAAGCTTGTGCAGAAGACCATAAGCCTAACCAAAGCCCGTGACGTGCTGGAGCTGGCTCCCGGCAAGGGAACCACCATGCGCTACCTGGCCCGGCGCAATCCCGCAACCAGCTTCTACGGCATAGACCTGCCCCACGGGCAGATGAACCCGAAGACCAAAGAGAAAAATATGAGCTTGGGTTATGGAGACTTCCACGACCTGGGAGCGTACGGCGACGATTCGATGGATATCGTCTATGTCATAGAGGCGCTATGCCACTCCGCTGACAAACAGAGGGTTATTAGGGAGGTTCGCCGGGTACTGCGCAAAGGCGGGCGGTTCATAGTAATTGACGGTTATTTCACAAAAAAGCCCGCGGATTATTCTTCTGCCGAGAACACGGCGGTCGCTTTGGTAGCGGCGAGCATGATGGTCACAAGCAGGGATCAAGGCTACGCAGAGTTTCTGAAATCGCTTGAAGCGGAGGGCTTCCAGCTTGAGGCGAACATCGACTACACAAAGAATATATTACCGAGCCTGTATCGGCTGGAATCCAAGGCTAAAAAGCTGATCGAACATCCCAGAAGAGGCAGGATAATAACGGCCCTTATTGGCGATATTATTGCCGCTAACGCGGTCGCGGGCTACTTAATGCCACTATGCGTTGAAAATAGGCTCTTTGAATACCGCTACACCGTAGCAATTTCAGGCTTGTAAATTTTGCTGACGGGCGTATAGTCC
>CAYUNY010000024.1:0-9022 GCA_964446315.1 uncultured Candidatus Saccharibacteria bacterium | reverse complement strand
TAGGTTCAATGTCTTTGGGATTGTATCTCTGCATAACAGATTACATTGTAGCAAACTATATCTGATGCGTTATGGAGTCTTAGCGAAAACCAGGTGTCCGGCCTCGCGACCGGCTAACTCAAAGCCCACTTTTTGAGCTAAACCCTGGCTATTGGCGTTGTTTGGCTTGATGCGTGCTTCAACGGTTTTTAGGCCAAGCTGATCAAAACCATAGTTGCACATAGCCGTTAAGGCAACACTGCCGTAGCCTCGCCTGCGATAGTGCGGAAGAATCCTGTAGCCCACCCGCCCCACCTCCGGCTGGCAACGATCAAGGTAAAGTTCCATAAAGCCGACAAAAGTATCGTCATGGCGTATGGCCGTGTCCAACCAGTCAGCTGGATCCCGGCGGCGCTGGGCCCTTAGCCGTCTAAACAACGAATGGTCGGGCGCCTCGGCGTGGCTCGGTGGCAGGGGGTGCGTATAGGGCCGGGAGTCCATAAACCAGGCGATATCATCCTCAGCCGTCACTGGCCTCAGCAAAACTCCAGACCGCTCAGTTGGTATAACTAAATCAGGCATAATTAATTGTATAATAACATAAACACTATGCTTTGTCTATTCCCACTCCGTGGTGGCGGGGGGTTTGTTGGTGAGGTCGAGGAAGACCTGGGAGATGCCGGGGACTTCGACGAGGATGCGTTCGGCAATTGTGCTTAGGAAATCTGTTGGCAGGTCGTCGCGGCCGGGCAGCATGGCCTGGACTGTCATGAAGGTGCTGGTGGTGACCGGACGGAGAACAATCGAGCGTTCACCGGGTTTGCCGAACGATAGTGGAATAAGGACCACTGGGAATTGTTTGATTTTGCCAAGTAGGTCGGCAGAGCGCATGGCTTCGAATACTATTCGGTCGGCGTGCCGGAGTTGTTCACGGACGTCAGCAGTCAGATAAGTTTCCGTGATCGAGTAATCTTTGACCGAACCTGGAGTAAGCGCGTAAATAACTCGATTTATTACGCCACGATGGTGCGCTGGTAAATCTGCACCGAGTAGAGCAAGTTCACTGTGCTTCATCTCCATGTATTCAACAGCGGCAACATAAAGGTGTGATCTTTCGTCGCCACCAACACCCACACTACGTATTGGGAGGGCGCTAAAGCTTATGGGCAGAAGACTCAGCTTTTTATCTAGAAAGTCCTTGACCCCCGGTTTTGGATCGTCTGCCTTCCGCTTTCCGTCGGAACAGATGATGCGGATGGCTAGGCCGGGGCCCGGGAAGGGCTGGCGTTCGACCAGGTCTTCGGGCAGGCCGAGTTGGCGGCCGAGCTCGCGGACCTCGTCTTTGAACAGGTCGTCAATCGGTTCGATCAACAGCCCCTGCTCTTTTAGTTCGCGGACCTCCTTGACCTGGTTGTGATGGGTTTTGATGGTCATTGTGTGGCTGTCGCCGGTGCTGTGGCCCGACTCGATGCGGTCGGCGGCGTTGGTGCCCTGCAATAGAAGAGCTTCGCTTAATTGGAGGCTGGCGACAATGCGGTTCTGGGTTTCGATAAATACCCGGCCGATTATTTTGCGCTTCTCCTCAGGATCGGTAACTTTGGCCAGCGGTTCTTCGAAATCTTCGACGGCGTCAATCTTCTGGACTTCCAGGCCGGCTTTTTGGAGGGCATCAATTACCAGGTCGTCTTCGTCGCGCATGAAGCCGCTGTCTATGTAAAAGGCGTGGAGGCGGTCGACCGGAATGACATCGGCGGCCAGGGTGGCGGCCACACTGGAATCGACGCCGCCGCTCACAAAAGCGATGACGTGCCGGTCACCGACCTGTTTGGTAATTTCGGCTTGCTTGGTTTTGATCAAATCTTTTAGCCGTTTTTCGCGGAAGCTTTTGTCTGGCTGTAGGCCGGCGATATCTTCAAGGAAGTTCTTGAAGACGGTATAGCCTTCGGGCGTGTCATCAAAAACTTCGGGGTGGAACTGCACGCCCAGCTTGTTGTCTTTGGCGATTGAAGAATAGGAAGTCGAGCCGTCACTCAGGGTGTGCGAGCCCAGAACTGTAAAGCCGTCGGGGACTTTTTTAACAAAATCACCGTGGGTGAAGAGGCCCGTGAAATCTTTTTTGACACCTTTGAATAACGGATGTGACACGTCCACGCCGGTGGTTACCCGGCCGTCTTCGCGGATGGCGTTTTTGGCGACCTCGCCGCCATGGGCCACCACCATGGCCTGCATGCCATAGCAGATGCCGAGCAATGGTAGGCCGCTTTTCCAGATATCGGGGTCGGGCTGGGGAGCGGCCTCGGCGTGCGAGCTGGCCGGACTGCCGGAAATAATAATGGCGCCATAGGCGCCTTCGACTTTGTCACGACTCGTGTTCAGGGGGAGAACGTCGGCCGGTATACCTTGCCGTTCGACCGCCTTGCGAACCAGGTCAACGTACTGACCGCCGGCATCGAGGATGGCTACCCGGTTCTGCTGGTTCATACTTAATTTTACCACAGTTACGGTCTATCGGGGCGGCCTGAAAAGTTAAAGTGCCACCACTCGTACGGCCACTGTTCAAAACCGACCTCTTGCATGATACTTCTCAGTAAAGCGCGGTTCTGGCGTTGCAGTGGCGTAAGGTCCTTAGCGTTGGCATGAGATTTCTCCTCGAATTCGTCGAATCCGCCGCCCATATCCAGCAGGTTGCCATCCGCGTCGGCTAAGGTCAGGTCTATGGCCAGCCCTTTCGGGTGGTTGGAAGCTTCAACATCCAATACGTATTCGTCGGCGCCACCCTCCAGCTCGATTAACCTTTTCTGTACTTCTTTTGGGCGGTGGGCATCCCAGATTACCAGCCTTAGGCCTTGGTGCAGAGCCAACTGGGCGGCCCACCGCAAGGCCAGGGCGGCCGGTTCGTCAAGCCGTGCGATCGCGTCCTCACCCTCATAGAACACCTCGCCGGTTTCTTTGTAAGGCTTAGCATATTGAAGATCGAATATAGTCTCGGCCGGCATTAGCGGCTGGAGTTCGACGAGTTTCATTAGAACTGTTGCAGGTAGTTGGTGCTGAAGGTTGTGGTCAGGGCCTGGCGCTGGGCGTGGCGCTCTTTGGCGTAGTCGACCAGTTTCTGGACGAGCTCGACGTTGCTGACGCCGGCCCGGTTCCAGTTGTGGGCGTAAAGGCCGCCGGGCAGTGGATTGACTTCATTAAAGTAAACCCGCTTGGTCTTTTCGTCTATTAGCATGTCAACGCGGGCGATGCCGCTACAGCCAAAGGCCTTGTAAATAGCCACGCCGGTAGCCTCCGCCCGAACATAAACTTCCTCAGGCACCTCGGCCGGGATACGGCTGTAGCCTTGGGCGCCCTTGGCGCTTTTGCCGCCTCCCTTGCCTTTGCCCTTACCTTTCTTGCCTCCCTGCAGATACTTGGTGTCGAAGTCAAAGAAGTCTTCTGGCCTGGTCATGGGTTGCTCAAGTAAGGCCGGCTGCGGCCGGTCGTTGCCCATAATCGGCAAGGTAACTTCGATTAGGTTGTGGACGGCTTCCTCGACGATCACGCGGTCGTCGTAATGGGCGGCCACTTCCAGGCCGTGGCGCAGTTCGGTGCCGTTATTAACCTGGCTGATGCCAATGCTCGAACCCAGGTGGGCTGGTTTGACGAATAACGGGTACTCAAGGGTTTTCACGATGGTTTTCACGGCTTCGCCGGGCTGGCGCTCCAGGTCGGCTTTGCTGAAGCTCAGGAACTTGGAAACAGGAATATCATTGGCTACGGCAACCTCTTTAGCCAGGATTTTATCCATGGCGATGGCGCTGGCGCTCAGGCCGCAGCCCACGTAAGGGATGCCCGCCATGTCGAGCAGGCCCGGCAGTGCACCGTCTTCGCCGTAGGTGCCATGCATGGCCGGGAAAACCAGGTCGATTTCGCGCGACTGCTTGCGGCCGGCGATGCCGCTGGCCTTAACCAGGGTCATTCCACCGTCGAACTGCACGCTCGTAGGCTGGGTGCGGTGCAGAAAATCCTGGATTTCGCCGCTGGCAAAAAGTTTAATGTCTTTTAGCTTTTCGTCCCAGTACCAGGCGCCGTCCTTGGCTATATAAACGGCCTCTACCCGGTATTTTTTAGTTAGTTCTAAAGGTTTAATAATTGAGGCTAACGCCGTTACGATCGATACGTCATGCTCGGCCGATCGTCCGCCGAAAATTACTGCGATTGTTTCCATGCAATTAGTATATACAATTCGCATCTACAATTACAACACGCTCGTGCTTGCAAAAAACGAGTTTACGCTTAAAATTGTCATACAAATGGGATTAGCAAATGGTTGAACGTCACACCAGTGTCATACTTTTCGATAGCGGCCGCCTAAGCGATGTTATTAACGACGCCCGTGCAATTACAGAACTGGCCAACCACCCGCCGCGCACTTTTGAGGTTAACCAGCTGGGGGCGGTCGGCTTGGCCCTGGAGAGTTCACCGTTAGCCTTTATTACCGCGCTCGACAAGGACGATTTTGACCATCGAGAACATTCTGCGGCACGGCCAGTGGTGCAAAGGGCTATAGGCCAGCGGGTCCCCACCCTTCTACTTTCTAACGACAAACGCGCCGAACGGGCCTATATCTGGTGGTATACCAGAGAGACCGGCAACGTGGTACTGCCTATCATGGAATTCTATGATCTTGACACGGCCCTAACCTCCTGGCTGGGTGGCGTGGCCAAGCGGAATGCTCAAGCGTAGTTGTCGGGCCAGTCGTTCTGCATGACCACCAGGTCGCCGGCGGCCACGAAGTGCGTCAGGTTGGTATAAAAATCTAGCGGGTCGTCTTCTATTCTTAGTTCGCCCTTGAAGTCGCCGGCTTTGAGGCCTTTTTTAATGAAATCGGTGACGGAGTTTTTCATTAAAACAACCATGTCTGGGTTGGCCTTGGCGACCAGCCGGCCGATTTCTTCGTGAACGCGTTCATTCTCTTCCCCCTGGTCGACCAGGCCGGGCGTGACGTAAATTTTGCGTTTGGCCTCGAGGTCTTTGAGTAACTCGGTGCCGGCACGGATGCCTTCCAGGTTGCCGTTATATGTGTCATCGATCACCCAGGCGCCGTTAAGCTGGTAGGCCTGCATGCGGTGCTCGAAAGGCGCCGTTTTGGCTATGCCATCTTGTACCTGTTGTTTGGTGAGCCCTGCTTCGAGCGCGAAGGCCGCCACAAAGGCCAGGTAACCGACTTGGTGCCGGCCGATAAGGCCACTTTGCAGGTTGAGAGAATCTTTGCCTTTAGTAAGCGTGAAGTTCGTGCCTTCGAGGCTGGTTTGTACATCTTGCACCGTCCAGCCAAGCGCGCCTTCGGCATTAAAAACGTGGTAACTTGGCTTCAGGAATGGCTTAACCGCGGCGGCTTCATCGTTAACGTAGACCTGTTTGCCTTTTAGGAAGTCGGCTAATGAGAAGATGTCTTCACCGGCGGCTTTGAGCGATGGGTACTTATCCAGGTGAGCCGGCGCCAGGCCGGTTATAACGGCGTGGGTCGGGTGGGTGTTGGCCGCGAAGCGGGCCACGTCGCCGGGCTCGCCCTCGCCGTATTCGATAATCAGCACGTCTTCGTCGCCCTTCAAGCTCTTAGCGAACTGGGCGTGGCTGACGCCGACGTTTTTGTTGGCCGGCGTGGCAGAGACTTTGAGACCCTCGCTTAGCACGGTGTTAAGCAGTTCTTTCATGGTGGTTTTTCCGTAACTACCCGCCACGGCGATTTTGATGCCCTTGTGCGCCGCGAAAACCTTTTCCGAACCGGCTACTTGGCGGCGTTCCTGCGGCGTGGCGCTGAGCTGGCGCCCCAGTGCGAGTGGTATAACGATCAAGTAGGGCCACATCAGGGGATAAGCCAGAATCACGGCCAGCCCAAAAGGCACACCGCCGGTTAACTGGTGGGTCAGGCCAACGTGAACCAGTAAAATGCCGGTCACAATCTGCGTCAAAATGCCCAGACGCAGGGCCAACAGTAACAATCGGGCCCGCTTGGTGGGGTCAAGCGCGCGGCGTTTCATAACCGTGCTGAAATCTTTGGTGCGGTGCAACCACTTCAGGTAGGGCCCCGTCTGGTATTCACTGCTCTGAAGCATGTAAACCAACACTCCCGGGTAGGAACGGCTGTAAAGGCTCCTGAGCTGGCGCATCATTTCAGGAACTCCTCGATCAGGCCGGTGACTTTTTGCGGCTGGTCTAGGTGAACAAAGTGCCCGGCCTCGGGGATAACTTCCAGCCGCGAACCCTTGATAAGACTGTTATATTGCTTGCCGTCGGCCAGCGGGATGGCGTCGTCATCGGCGGCGTAGATCAAAAGCGTGGGCACGGTTATGGCCGCGGCGTCGGCCTGGACGTCCTGGCGGACGGTCTTTTTAAAAGTGTCCTGCAGTTCGGGCACGACCAGCATATCACTGCCGGCGACACCGTATAGGCTCTTACGCAGGGCCCGGCGATAATGCTGAGGCATCCAGATGGTGGCGATGTTGCCGGTCTTGGCTAACAGTTTAATAAACGCCCGTTTGATCGGGTTATTGGTGCGCACGCCCGAAGCCGCCATCAGCACCAACCTGGCGGGTTTTAATTCCCCCAGGCTGACGGCCCTAACACTTAAAGCGCCGCCGTTGCTGTGGGCTACGACGGCGTAGGGTTGCGATAATTCCAGCTTTTTCAGCACTGCGGCCACGAAACGCGAATAATCATCGAGGTCCCAGGCGCTTTTAGGAGCCTGAGTGCCGCCGAAACCCGGCAAATCGAGAGCCAGTACCTGGTACTTTTGGGCTAGAAAATCGGCCAGGTCGTGCAAACCCTTAAGACTGTCGCCCCAACCGTGCAATAACAACACAAGCTTACCCTTGCCTTGCAATTGGTAATTAGTCAGCAGGTCGTCAACGACAATGTTCACGCTTTAAGTATAGCAACCCTTTATGAGGGGCTAGCCGACAACGATGTTGCCGGAAGTAGGGGCCTCGTCGGCGCCGGCGTCAGGTGCCGGTGCTTCAGGTGCCTCCGGAGCTGGAGCTTCAGGCGCTTCCGGTGCCTCTGGTGCCTCCGGAGCTGGAGCGTCCGGAGCTGGTGCCGGATCGGGCATTGAAGGCGGTTCTGACGCCGGTGCGCCGGGATCTGCTGGTGGTGTCGGTACTGGGTTGTTGTCTGGTTCCATAATGTTCGTGCTCCTATTAACGATTAGGTTTATAGCCTGATTATACATAAGGCTAACGCTTTTCAAAATAAATACTATGGTGGGCGAGGTGGGACTTGAACCCACAAGGCTTATCCAGCCAACGGATTTTAAGTCCGTCGCGTATACCAATTCCGCCACTCGCCCTAGTAATATGGAGGCACCTACGGGATTTGCACCCGTGTAAATGGTTTTGCAGACCACTGCGTAACTACTCCGCCAAGGCGCCCTAAGACAGTGGCTATTATAGCCTACAGGGACGCTAACGCTAAGCGCTTAGCCGACCGTTAGACCAGGGACCTATCACTATCGCGGCTAAAGCGAGGCTCTTCGGTGCCGGGCAGCGGCAGTGGGGCTTCCATGATTACACCGGGCGCGATTTCTTCGCCCGGCTGAAAAGGCGTATCGTCATACTCGATGGGCTGCTTGTCATGATAAGCGGGATCGAGATAGCGCTGTGGTAAAGCGCCTATCCACCTTATCTGCTCCCAGACCAGTAGCGCCGAACGGCTAACCTGCTCCACGCGGCCAACTATGGCTGCCAAATGAGCAGCCGGTTCATCGTCAACTTCCCTGCCATAGACTCGTTTCAATATGTCCATAAGCTGCTAATGTTACCCTGCCTAGCCCCTGAAGGCAGTAATATTTTTCATTAAGGGGTTATGATATAGCGGTAAACTGGAGCTTAGCGTGACCTTTACTTATTTTTCCCGCAATGGCGAGATCCTGCCGACCGATCAGGCGATAATCCCCCTGGACAACGTCGAGTATTCCTACGGCTTCGGGGTTTACGAGAGCGTGCGGATTTCGGCCGGCCTGCCGTACTTTCTGGATGAACATTGCAAACGTTTAATCGATTCTGCCGCTATTATCGGCCTTGAGCACGCTTTGTCGCCCGATTTGATTAGGCAATTCGTGAGCAATTTACTGAAAAAGCTCAAAACCGCCACTTGCAACGTCAAAATTCTGCTCATCGGCGGGCCGGCGCCCGAAAAGGCCAACCTGTATATTCTGTGCCTGAATCCGCTGTTTCCCGACCGCAAGTTATACAAAAACGGCGCGCATTGCGTGACGGCCGAATACGAACGGCCCTTTCCGCACGCCAAAACCCTGAACATGCTGCCCAGTTACCTGGCTTTCCGCGACGCCAAGGCGGCCGGCGCCTACGACGCCCTGATGCTCAACAAAGAGGGTTGCCTGATAGAAGGCACCCGCACCAATTTTTTCGTCACCCAGGGCCGCACCATTATTTCGCCGCCCGCAGCCGAAATTTTACTAGGTGTTACCCGCGATAAAGCCCTAAAAGTGGCCGCCGAGCAGGGTTTTGAAATTGTCGAGCAACCTATCAAGCTCGCCCAACTTAAAAAATACGACGGCGCCTTCCTAACCAGTACCTCTTCCAAAATTATGCCGATCCGTTCAATCGACGAGCACGCCTGGGAAACGCCGCCGCCCTCCATCCAAGAACTCACCCGGGCATTTAACAGCTACTTGGAAAGCTGGCGCTAAACTTTGGTGCAGTCGGTCAAAAGCACGCCGTTAGATAGGCGGTGCGTTATGCGCCTCGACGACTCAGACTCTACCGCTCACGATCAGGGTGGGTTGCCGTTTTTTGATATAATGCCGCCATGGCCCACATAGGTTCGGAACGAACCAATCATATCGCCGCACTCGTACTAATGGTTATCGTAGGAATTCTTGGTGTATATACGATCGGCGGCGGCCATGCTGCCAGCCGACCACAGCTTCCGAATACTACCGAGGGTATCCACATAGGGCTTGGCTTCGACTACAAGGTAGCCAACCCCAGCACACTGCAGGGTAAGGTGGATTATGTTTGGGGCGCCAAGCCAATACCGATTCCCG
>CAYUNY010000023.1:0-9301 GCA_964446315.1 uncultured Candidatus Saccharibacteria bacterium | reverse complement strand
GCTGGTGGCTATAGCTTTATGTAAACGGTTCATAGGATCTCCTTCTTTCAGTTATTGGTTGATAGGGGCAGGCCGACCGCCTGTCGGGTCACCACTTTGTACGGTAATTGGCTCAACAAATTCGTTCGGGTTACTAGGGTTCGCCTCGTTAGACGGAGGTGTAGCGGACTTACCGGTCGTCAAATCCTTAACGGTGGCGTAGTAATGATCGGTCATTGGTGCACCGCTAGCTTCACCGCTAGGAGCCGTGTATTGCCTCTGCACGTTGAACGTATCGCTAGGAGCAACTTCATCCACGCAGCTTGGCCGTAGAGTGGAACCAAGGTCTGCTCGGTCACAAATTTCATAGTTATCGCCCGGGGTTGCACTGTCGACAGTGACCCGCATAGCATTCACGCTATTAAAGTCTGCTTCTTGCAGGTTGTTGGCAAAGAAGCTAGCAGCTGGAGTCGGGGGATGGCACTGCTCCATTTCGGGGTGCGTGTCGCAGTTCGGAGGCGGAGGAGGGGTCGAGCCACAGTTTACATTCGTATTGCTGGACGTGCTTGTGCCTGCAGCCGCTACTGCTTCCGCCTCAATTTTACCAACCAGCCTTACAAACTTGCTGTGAAACTTACTAAATGACACGCCAATGCCTTTGATGCTGAACTTAGCATGCTCAGTAAGATTGGCGGCAGCGGCGGCCACGGCACCGGCCTGGGCGCTACTGTCGGCTTCGACTGTCGTTCCATCGGGGCACTGTACTTCACTGGTTGAATGGCTTTGTGAGTAAGACGCGGCAAAAGCGGCTACCTCTTCCCTTACACCAGCCGTGACATTAACGTTAATCTGTTTCTCATTATGCTTTTTGGGCACTTGGGGTCTTTTGCCTGTTAGAAGGGCGTTGCCACCACAGTCCAGACGTAATACACCACTAGTTAACTCATACCCGCCATCGGAAAGCTTCCTGGCTCGTATAATGGATTTCTCAGGAGCCTTTTTAAGCTCGATGGTTGCGGCAACGGATGTTGGGTGTTCGTTTGGTATCTCAACTGGCACACAATTTGCTGTTGCGCCAGTATTGATTGGCTCTTGCCTATTAGTAACGTTCTTAATTCGTCTGAAGTCGACATTACCTGGAGTGATATACTCGGCACGACCGGCTGAAGTTGTGATACCGGCAATTTTAGCAATTGCGCGGGCTTCGCAACCATTTGAACCTTCTATGCGCAACCTTTCGTCAAGTTGCTGATTGGCTACTTCCAGGTTGTGCGAAAATGCCGGACCAAAACCATTAAGGCTGTGGCTGGCTTCAACCGCCAAGGGACCTGCGTGACCTGCAACGTGTGCATCGGCAACAGAAGTTTGTATCATTTCACCAGCGCCCATACTGGCAGTTACTGCCAAGCCGACTGCTAGTGGGTTTCTAAGCATTTCCATCCAGTTAGTTTCCTCCTCTGCGCCAAGCTTGTCGACGCTTTATTACTCCACACCCTTTGTGCTTAACCGCACTAAAAGTGTTCTGGCACCAATATATCACAAGCATTATAGTTTGTCAACATTATGTGCTAGTAATATACATTAGCGCTTTTAACCCCTCTAGCAAGCAACATTACACACTATACCAGACATAAAGTGTGTGAAAAATACTACTTTATGTGTGGGCTATTTTTTGCGGGCGGCGATTCGGCGGGCACCGCCAGCTTGTCTTTGCTGAATATAAAGCCAAAGGTACTGCCCTTGCCCTCTTTACTATCGAAAATCAGCGAACCGCCCTGGGCCACGATAACTTTTTTGGCCATATACAAGCCAAGCCCTGTTCCATCGGGGCGGGCCTTGCGGGCATTGCTGGCCCGGTAAAACTTGGTGAACAGGTGGTGCTGTTCGCTTTTAGGCACGCCCATGCCCTCGTCTTCGACCCGCAGTTCAATGGTTTGCGGTTTGTCTATCAGCTTAACCGCGATATTGCCGCCCGGAGGGGTGTAATATATGGCGTTATCGACGTAATTCATGATCAGCTGGCGGATTTTGTTTTCGTCCAACATCAGTTCGGGGAACTGCTTGGGCTTCTGGTAAGCCAGCTTGAGCGAGCGGACTGACGCTTCGGCCTTTAGTTGGTCGAGTTCCTGTTCGATAACTTCGGCCAGGTTAACGGGGGCGCTTTCGATAAAGAATTTACCGGTGCGCAAGCGGGAAACGTTCAACAGGTCAGCTATCAGGTAAACCATGCGCTGGGAGCTGGAAAAAGCCTGCGCCAACAGCTTGCGCTGCTGTTCGTTAATCTTGCCGGCGTCGCCCTCCAGCACCATGCTGACATAGCCTTTAACACTGGTCAGCGGCGTGCGCAGTTGGTGGCTGGCCATACTCACGAAATCGTCCTTGGCCTCGTCGAGCGCCTTGAGCCGGTTGGTTGACTCGCGCATTTGCCGGACGATACGCCGGTTCTCTTCCTCTAATAATTTGTTATCGACGGCCACGTTTCGCAGTCGCTTTATTTTTTCATGGGCCTCGGCCAGTTCGCGGTCACGGCGGCTAAGCTCGTTGCTCAGCCGCTCGATCTCATACTCCATATGCTTGCTCTTGCCGAACAAGCGGGTAGTGGGTTTGGCGGCGGGCGTCTTTCCCACCTCGACGTCATCTGCCATAATACGTTTATTACTATAACAGTTTAAGGAACGCTTATGCCTAAAATCGCCATCATCGAAGACGACCAAGCCATCAGCCAGATGTACCGCTTTAAGTTCGAGGGCGAGGGCTACACCGTGGAGACCGCCGAGAACGGCAAACTGGGGCTGGAATTGGCCCAACACCTCAAGCCCGACATTATCCTGCTTGACCTGATGATGCCCGAAATGAACGGCGGTGAAATGCTGGCCAAATTGCGGGCCACCGATTGGGGTAAGGACATAAAAGTTATTATCCTGACCAACATGGGCGAACAGGAAATCCCCCCGGAAGTGAAAAAGCTGGGCGTGAAAGGGGTTATTCTGAAGGCCGATATGACCCCCCGGCAGGTGGCCGACACTGTAAAGAAGCACCTGGCCGCCTGAATTATGAAGATCGCTATTCTCGGATACGACGTCGAAGGCCGGGCTTCTTATGACTACTTCGCGGCGCAGGGCGGCCATGAGCTTACAATTCACGACCGCAACCCCTATACCAAGGTGCCCGAAGACGCCGCCTCGGTTTTGGGAGACAATTACCTGGATGACTTGGACCAATATGACCTGTTAATGCGCACAGCCGGCTTGCCGCCACACATAATCCTAGAGAAAAACCCGGATGTGGCCGCTAAAATTACCTCTCACATTAATGAATTCCTGAAGGTTTGTCCTACCAAAAATGTTATCGGCGTCACCGGCACCAAAGGCAAGGGCACAACTAGTACCTTAATCACCAAAATGCTCGAGGCCTCCGGTAAAGAAGTTCAGCTGGGCGGTAACATTGGCCGGCCTCCCCTAACCTTTCTTAACAAGTTAAGTGTTGATTCTTGGGTGGTCTTGGAGCTGTCCAGTTTCCAGCTTTCCGACCTTACGCAGTCACCGTTAATAGGTATTTGCCTGATGGTCGTGCCGGAGCACCTGGACTGGCACCCTGACCTTGCCGGCTACATTCACGCCAAATCCAGCCTGTTCGAACACCAAACGGCCGGCGATACAGCGATCTACTTTGCCGAAAATGAAACTTCCAAACAGATTGCCAGTCACGGCCAGGGGCAAAAAATTCCTTACTATGCCCCCCCTGGTGCCAGCGTTAAAGACAACGCGATCGTCATTGAGGGTAAGGAGATCTGCAAAACCACTGAGCTGAAACTGTTGGGCCGGCACAATTGGCAAAATGTTTGTGCCGCCGTTACCGCCGTTTGGCAGGTTACGCAGAACACGCAAGCTATCAGATCAGTAGCGACAACGTTTACCAGCCTGGAGCACCGCCTGGAGTTCTTCCGAGAACTCGACGGTGTTCGTTATTATGACGACTCTTATGGAACGGCCCCCGAAACCGCCATGGTCGCCATGGAGGCTTTTGAGCAACCCGAGATTCTGATCTTGGGGGGCCGCGGTAAAGGTATCCCCTTCGATGAGCTGGCCAAAGCCGTGGCCGAACGACGGGTCAAGCATGTTATTACCATCGGCGAAACCGGTCCTGAGATTGCCGCCGACCTGCGGGCACAGGGCTATGAAGATATAACCGAGAGCCGCGGTAACATCGATGAAATTGCCGCCCTGGCCCGCCGATTGGCCGAGCCCGGAGACGTAGTTCTGTTGTCGACGGCCTGCACCAGCTTTGATATGTTTAAGAACTATAGGGAACGCGGCGAAGAGTTTAAGCGAGCCGTTCAAGCACTCGTTTAAGCTCCTTAATCAGTGGTTGTTCGGGCTGGAGCACCTTAGCCCGACCGGTCGCTAACTCTTTGATTTCATCTTCGATCCAGTGGTAATGGGTGCAGGCCAGAATGATAACATCGGCGCCGGCCTTTAGCGCCTCGCCGATACGATTGTCGATGGCTTGGCGATCCATCCGGTCGGCTTCTATCATAGTCGCCCAGTCGCTACAGTCAGGCTCGAGCACTGTAACGTCTTTGGCGTACTCCGCTTTTAGCCACTCATAGCGCTGGCTGGCCAGGGTGGCCGGCGTGGCGCAAACCGCGATAACCTTGCTCTTCGTAAGATCCGCGGCCGGCTTTATCATTGGTTCGGCGGCGACTAGTGGAATTTTAAACTCTTCGCGCAACCGATCAATTAGGGTGGTGGTGACGGTGTTGCAGGCCACCACGATAACCTGACAGCCATCGTCAATGAGTTGTTGGAAGATCGGCACCACGAAGCCCAGGATTTCTTCGGAGGGCCGTAAACCGTAGGGTACATGCTGGCGGTCCTCTTTAAGAATAACTTCGTGTTCCGGCAGGGCTTTGCGAATGGCGTTGGCCACCGACAGGCCGCCGACGCCCGAATCAAAAACGCCGATTTTCATGTTAGGCTTTCTGTTTTTCGGCCACCCGCTGGGCGGCCCGTATAACATTTTCGAACAAGGCACAGACGGTCAACGGGCCGACGCCACCTTTGACAGGGGTAATAGTGATATCGTCACGTTGTTCGTAAACCTCCGGCGCCACGTCGCCGACCGTTTTGCCGCCCTCGCTGGCTACACCGGCGTCAACTACCACGGCGCCCTCTTTTAGCATGTCAGGCTTGATCAGGCCATGAACGCCGGTGGCCGTGACAATTACGTCAGCCTTGCTGATCTCGCCCGGCACGTCCGGGGTTTCTTTAACCAGCACGCGCGGGGTTATGCCGTCCCGGATAAGCATTTTCTCGAGCGGCGCGCCGACCAGTTTGCCGCGGCCTACCAGCACCACGTCTTTACCGTTCATATCGATGTTATAGCCCGACAACAGCCACAAGATTGCCAGCGGCGTAGCCGGCTCGAATTCCGGGTCACGGCCCAGGCCGTCGACATCCTTTTCGGACGCTACCAGGTTAACGATTTCTTCGGTTTCGGTGGTATCTTCCAGGGGTAATTGAACGATTATGGCGTGCACGCTCTCGTCATTACTTAACTTGTTAAGTAATTCGCGAACTTGGTTCTGAAAAACACGGTGCACATCGACAGACACCAGGATATCGGCGCCGTATTTTTCTTTCAGCCGAATATAGGTGTTTGTAACGGGGTTATCAATGGTAACGACGATGGCCAGCTTGGGCTTAACGCCTTCCGCCTGACGCAGGCGACGCACCTCTTTAGCCTGTCGCTCTTTGATGTAGCCGGCCAGTTCTTTCCCGTTCAGATACCGCATTACTTTCAGTATAGCCTATCTGTTTGCATTGTTATATAAACCTGTCTAAGATAAGCGTAGTACTTTAAACATAAGGAGCGACAGCTATGACACAACGCAGTCCCGCATCAGTTTTCTTCCTATCACTTATAACACTTGGCATCTACGCCCTTGTCTGGCAGGTCAAAACCAAAAATGAGCTAAACAGCAAAGGAGCCGAAATCCCTACGGCCTGGTTGCTCATAGTCCCGTTGGCTAACCTGTACTGGGCCTGGAAGTACGCCGAAGGCGTCGAGAAAGTAACCGGCGGTAAAATCTCAGCTGTTTTAACCCTGATTTTGATGCTCCTTTTGAGCATTGTCGGCCTGGCAATCCTACAAAGCGAGTTCAACAAGCTTAGCCCTGCCGAGGCAGTCGCTACTCCGGCACCAACACCCGCAGACGACAGTTCCCAGCCCCAGCCGCCCGCCGCAGGCACCACCGTTTAAGGCTTGCCAAAACAGGGGTGATTTGCTAAACTCTTGGCTTACGGGCCATTAGCTCAGCTGGTTAGAGCACCTGCCTCTTAAGCAGGGTGTCCTGGGTTCGAGTCCCAGATGGCCCTCCAATCCCCTTATGTTTCAGTGGTGAAGATTACAACCCTTTCTGTGAAGTCATTGGTGCCTTTTATGACGTCGCCAGTACAGGTTATGAGGTTAAGGCCTGGCTTGCCGGTATTAATCGGTGATAGAAGAGCTGACATATCAACTTGTTGGTAGCCATAAACTTGTTTTTTAATTACTGAGTAGTTGAGTATAGTCCCATCGCCGCGTTCTATCTGTATGGCGTCTCCCGGTTGCAGAGTCTTCAAACCGTAGAACACGCCGTTCGTTGTCCAACTGGATACATGCCCGTCAATTACCGTGGCACCTGGCTGGCCAGGTGTGCTACTTTTGGTATACCACCCTGCGTCATAAACGTTGTTTGGCGTTGCGAGCTGACCAGAAGAAGTTAATCCAAGTTGTCTGATTATCGCCTTAACGGATAGTTTCGGTATAAAAATGTAGCGTGGTAAATTGGCGGCAACGGTGTAGGTGTCGAAGGCGCTGGGACTCGGTTTTGTGGTGCTAGGCACAGTATGACTGCTGCCGTGGTTAGCTTTATCGACAAGCTGAGCGGCGCTATGATTAGCAACTCCGTTGGCGTGCCAATCTTGAAGGACTATGCTTAATCCAGTTATGAACAGGCCGGCGGCAATAGCTACTAAGGTGTTAGGTAGTAAAGTAGCCCTAGTTCTATGTTTTAGTTTCTGCCACTTGGTTGGCCTGATTGTATAGGAGCTCATTATATCTGGGGTTCCGAGCCCTTCACGCCACTATTAGTTTTTGGCTGTTCGCCTGGCTATAAAAGCCAGAGCAAGGCAGCCCACTGTTCCAAGACCGTAGGTTGTAAGGTCTCGCCAAGGATTAGTGGCGTGAACGCCGAAACCGGTGTTCGGAGCACTCGGGGTAGTACCGGCGCCTGAACCGCTAGCAGAGCCTGAGCCACTACTGCCACCACTCGAAGAGGCGCAGGTTGGACCGGTAATAGTGTTACCGTCTAACGTTACCGTAGCAGCAGATAGACCTAGGAATCGACCATTTAAGGTTGCACCCGTATTCATTGCATTAACGCCGTTCTGCGATATAACAGTTCCTATAAATGAAGTGGTCGTGTCAAGGGTTGTAGAGCTGCCGATCCGCCACCAAACGCTACAGGGATCGCCACCGGTAACGGATGAACCGGGCGATGTAATAAGCGTTGACACGGTTTTGAAAATCCAGACGCCCGATCCAGTGAGCGTTAGGTTCCCGCTCAGCGAGAAACTGCTGGTAGAACAATAGACACCCGGCACGAGAGGAGACAGCAAGGTTAGATCCTGGGCTCCGTAACTATGGTCACAGGTCTGGTCGAGAGTGCCAAACGCCGTGAGAGCATCAGCCTGAGCCGCTATAGCGCTCGCATTATTGTTCTGTGTCCCGCCGCCAGCAGTACATGGGCTAGGAAAACCGGTAAGTGAGCTACCCGGGCTGACGCCCACTGCTCCGGTGGTAGTGGTCGAACCAGTACAGGTCACTGCCGCGCCACCCAGAACGGAGTAGCCCGCCGACCCAACCAGTGTCGGTGAAGTAGCGGCGAACGCCTTGCTTGACCCAGCTAGACCTAGCACAAAGGTGGCAACTAATATTGTGGCCAGTAAATATTTGTTTAAGTTTCTCATATTTAATCTTCCCCTCTTATTGTTCACACACAATTTTTATTGGAGCGATTTAGTTAAATTATATACCCGTTGTCAAAGATATCAAACAGGAATTGGCATAACGCGGTTTATCGCCCCCTATTTTGGTTGCAACAGCATGCACGGTGGCCCTCCATTTCGCTTATTCCACTTAATTTCCGGCAGTGCAGTAAAATGGAGTTATGAGAAAAGCTTTAGATGTCGTACTTGTTCTGGGTTTCTTGCTTGTTGATTTTTTATTCTTTCACGACGTTTTCAAATCCGGAGAAGTGATAACCTTTGCCCAGTACCTTACGGGTATCTTGAGCCTGCCCGTTTTTGCCGTTTCACTCCGGTCGCTACTAAAGTCTTGAATTGCTATACTGTAACGTAGATGGATTCTGGCATAACGTTCGCGGGCAAGTACTTAATAGCGTTTTCGGTAATACCGGTCCTATACTTGTTCTATCGGCTCGATAGGTCAAAACGCAAGGAGTTCGCGGTTGTTTTGGTAGCCGGAGGCGTCTTGAGCTTATTATTGGCTAAAATCGGCCACCATCTCTACAGCGACCCCCGCCCTTTTATTACCGATCATACTAAAGCTCTGTTCGATTCCAGCCGCGATAACGGTTTTCCTTCCGACCATACCCTGTTAGCCTCACTCCTTAGCTTCGCCGCCCTGTATTACTCGCGAAAGATCGGAGCTGTGCTGTTGCTGATGGCGGGGCTTGTTGCTTGGGGGCGAGTAGCCGGACATGTGCACCACCTGACTGATGTACTGGGCAGTTTCGTTATCACCGCCCTGGCTGTATACATTGTGACGCGGGTTATAAAAACAAGAAAAGCGCCCCCGCACGGGGAGCGCTCCTCGGAATAGGTTCGGTCAGGCTTAGATGTTGTGGTGGCGGCGTGAGGTAAGGCCGTTTAGTATGGCCACCAGGATGACGGCGCCTATTAGGGACCAAAAGAAACCGACCCAGCTAAAGGCCAGGTAGGAACGGTCACTGCCCGTAAAAGCCATCGATATAAAGCTACCGATAAACGAGCCGATAATACCGATGATCACGCTCGAGAAGATACCCTCGCGGCGGCCCATAATAAGCCCGGCTAACCAGCCGACGATTCCGCCCACAATAATAATTGTTAGTATAATCATACTACCTCCTTAAATTAAGCTACTGTTAAAGCGCGGCCATAGTCGCGGCTAAAGTCGAAATATGATTTGGTGGTTGGCCGGCACTCCACGGTTGTCTGGTCTGACATAGTTACCCCTCTCGCTGGTTTAACTATAACCATCATAGCCAGGCCGTCGG
>CAYUNY010000022.1:0-9358 GCA_964446315.1 uncultured Candidatus Saccharibacteria bacterium | reverse complement strand
GGGCCTACGGCAGTGAACCCGATGCCGGGCAGGAGTTGGCCGAATCCGAGGCCGCGCCTAAGCGCAGTAAGCACCAGCAATTCATGTACGACCTGAGCGCTTCGGGCAAAGACCTGGCGACTATCCAGACCGACTGGCACACTTATTACCAAGGTCTGACCGACACGGAAAAGCACCAGGTCTGGCAGGAGTTTTACGCCAGCCAGTCACTGTTGACGCGGGCCGGCGACCCCCAGCGCGCCGCCGAGCACAAGCACCAGGCCGCCAAGCGGCCCCACAAACTACGCGACGCCCGCAGTGCCGATGAAATCCAGGCCGCCATTCGCGACAGCCTCACCGCCGGCGGCCAGCTGGATACCAAACACCATGTGCAATCGCTGTTATTCGGCCTGGGCATGGGCTTTATAGTACTGCTCATTTTCCTGTTCGGCTTTTTCAACGAGGTCGTTATCGCGCCGTTTATCCAGCCCAGCCGCACCCAGGCCGCCACGCCGCTAATCATCAGCAGTGACAGCGTGGCGCCGACGGCCACGCCGGAGGTCATCATTCCCAAAATCAACGTTGAGATTCCCGTTAACTACGACCAGACCACAACCAATGAAAACGCCATCGAAAATTCGCTGGAAAGCGGCGTGGTGCATTACCCGACCACCGTTCTGCCCGGCGAAACCGGCAACGCCGCCTTTTTCGGGCATAGTAGCAACAACATCTTCAACAAGGGCAAGTACAAGTTCGCTTTTGTGCTATTGCACACTCTGGTGCCGGGCGACACCTTCTACCTGACATATAACACCAAGGTTTATGTTTACAAGGTCATCAGCCGCCAAATAGTCGAGCCCGACCAGGTGGGCGTGCTGGGCCCGGTGGCCGGGCAGACGGCCACGGCCACGTTAATTACGTGTGATCCGCCGGGCACCAGCCTGCATCGGCTGGTGGTGGTTGGGCAACAGATCAGCCCTGACCCCGGGGGCAACACCAAGCCGGTGCAGACGGACATTACGCCCGCCAAGCCAAAAACGCTGGTCGGCAACGGTCCGACGCTGTGGGCGCGCTACATTCACACCTGGGCCGGCAAATTGGTCACCCTGACCATACTGGTCGTGCTGTTCCTGGCCGTCTTGCGGTCGCTGAACTTTGGTATTACCCGCCTGTTCCGCTAACGGTCCGCCGGCGCTAAGAGGGAGGTCTGGTTCAAATCGTACTGGCCCGGCGTGGCGGACGGGGCCAGATCGTACACGAAATTATAATTGGGAGCGAAGGCCGGCAGGTAGCCGCTGGCCGACGACACCAGCGAACGGTGGTTAAGATTGTCGTAGTCGAAGACCTCCAACTTGCCTTGGCTGATGTAGGCCAGACGGTTGCCGTCCATCCAGACGGCATGGTTTTGTGGCGGATCGATCGGCGCCGTGGTGGTGTAGTTGTCGCCAAGCTTGTTCAGCACGTCGTAAACGCCGAAGTGGTTGGCGTTTTCGGCCACGATGAACTGGGCGCTGTCGGAGAAGCTCAGATAGCTGACGCCTTCCACGCGCAGGACTTGCGAGGGAGTCGGCGCCGAGCCTGGCTGGCTATTGATCTGACCGGCCGGATCCTCGTAAATATATACCCGGTTGTCGCTGGCGGCGCCGGCGGCCACGTACACCTTGCCGCTGTGTTTGGCCAGGTCCACAAGGTAGCCGGTGCCGGCCGGCAGGGTACGAATATTCCAGGTCTTATTGCCGTCGTTCAGCCGCACTGCCACTTTGCCGGCAGGGACGCCGCTGTCGGTCACGTAAAGCAAGCTGTTATCGCCGTAATTCTTAAAGACCAGCACGTGCTCCAGGCGTAGCTTGGGGACGGGTGTGCCCAGGCTGGCCGTTTGCAGGCTTTTGGCGGCCGGATCGTAAAGATAGTAGCGATCGTACTTACGATTATCGAGGCTCAGCGTGACGGTCTTGAGCGACAGCGTGGTGGTCAGGTTTAGCGACTTGCCGGCATCGGTCCGGTCCACCAGGATGTACTCCGTTTTGCCATCAAAAAGATGCTGTAACAGGAAGTGGCTGTTATCGTCGGCCCACTCACCGAGTTGCCAGCCGTAGCCGGTGACGGCCTTGGAAAGCAGGGCCGCCGGCAACGCCAGGCTGACGGGCGCTTTATCGGGGTTCTTCAGGTCGTAAACGCTAAAATCGGTCGGTGCAACGGCGGACTGTATAAGCAGCCAGCGCCGGTCGGGGCTCTGTGTCAGCAAGCGCGGGGCGGTATCGAGGCCCGCCAGCTTTTTGGTCGTCAGGGTTTTCGGAAACAGGAAAGGGTAGTCGAAGTGCTCCACGCTGTCGCCCTGGACGGTGATGGTGCGTTGCCAGTCGTAGTAGCCATCCCTGGTAAGCTTGAGATTATAGACGCCCTCCGGCAGTTCAAGCCGTGTGTTGGTCTTAACGTTCTTAAGCTGGCCGTCCACGTATATATCGGCGGGGTGGGGGTGGCTGGAAAAGAAGGTCAGGCCGCTCTGGATAACCACGCCTTTTTTGACGCCGTAGCCCGAAGCGTTCTGGAGCAGAACCAGCGCGGTGAGCGAAATAGCCACCGCCACCAACACGTAACCGACCGTCATTATGACGCGGTCGCGCAGTTCTCTTTTAGGGTCGAGATAGTCCATAGGTTGGTATTAAGTATGTATTGACTTGCCGGGAATCACAAGAGGGTTTAAGATGTAAGCATACCGCTTAAGCCGCATAGTAGGCATTATCGTGAGTAAAAGAAACACCACAATCGAAATAAACGGAAAACGCTACGACGCCTCGACGGGTGATCTGTTGTCGCCCGACGGTAAAATCGTGCACAAAGCCGCAGTGAAGCCTGCTAAACCGTCCGCGCACCACACCGTACGGCATCCTGCGAAGCCCGCCGCCGGCCACGCCCCCAAAGCCTCGCGGACGCTCATGCGCAGTGCCGTTAAAAAGCCCCTGCAAAAGTCAACGCCCGCCGAAGAGCCTTCGCTCAGCGTAGTAGTCAGCAAGTCGGTAACACGCGTAGATAACAAGCGTCTCACCAAAGCCCAGCGGGTGCGGCGCAGTCAGCTGATCAGCCATTTTTCACCGACCGTTATGCAGCCTTCGGTGCCGGCTTACGTGCCTCCGGCTCCCGCGCCAGAACCACTGGCCAAAAAGCCGATCGCCCGAACGGCCGCCAAGCCGCAGGGCAAGCCCCAGACCACCGCCGATTTGCTTGACCGCGCTCTCCAAAACGCTACCAGCTACCGCCAGCCCGTCCACAAAAGCCGCAAAGCCAAACGCGGCCGCCGAACGGCTACCACAGCCGCCGTGCTGGCATTACTGTTAGTGGTCGGGGTTGCAGGGAGCCAACAATTGCCGGCAGAGCGCCTGCGCACGGCCGCGGCCCAAGCCGGCTTCAACGCCACCTTGCCGGACTATAAGCCGGCCGGCTTCTCCCTCCAAAAACTCAACGCCGGGCCGGGCATCGTCGCCACCAACTTCCACAGCAATAGCGACAACCGCGTCTATACCATTACCCAACGCCAATCCACCTGGGATAGCATCGGCTTGCGCGACAATTTTGTGGCGTCGATCGACGCCAACTACCAGACAGCGGTCGCCGGTAACCACACCATCTACCTCTACAGCAATGGCAACGCCACCTGGATCAGCGACGGCATCTGGTACATCATTCAATCGCACGACTCGCTCAACCAGCGCCAGCTGGTCGACCTGGCCGCCTCGATGTGACGTATAATAGCTTCATGCCACAAGTCCGCACCCGTTTTGCTCCCAGCCCGACCGGCTTCCTGCACGTCGGCGGCCTGCGGACCGCCTTATTCTCCTGGCTGATAGCCCGGCAGGCCGGCGGTGAATTCGTCCTACGAATGGAAGACACCGACCGCCAGCGCCATGTCGAGGCCGCCGAACAACACATATTGGATTCCCTGCAATGGCTGGGCCTGGAATGGGACGGGGAAATATACCGCCAAAGCCAGCACCTTGATACTTATAAGGAATGGGGCCAAAAGCTGGTCGCCAAAGGGCGGGCCTACGCCGACCCGCGTAGCGAGGCCGAGATGCAGGAGCTGAGGGATAAGGCCAAGAAGTCCAAAAAAGCTTTCTTATGGCGTGATTACCGCCCCGATAGCCCGCCGGAATGGGACGGTAGCCAACCCCTGCGCCTCAAGTCCGAGCCCAAGGTTTATAGCTGGCACGATGAGGTAATGGGTGACTTAAGAACGCCCGTTGAAGGCATTGATGACTTCATTCTAATCAAGGCCGATGGCTACCCGACATATAACTTCGCCCATATAATCGATGACCACCTGATGGGCATCACGCATGTCATGCGTAGCCAGGAGTTCGCCTCATCAATCCCCAAGTACCTGAACCTGTACGAAGCCCTCGATATAGAACACCCCAAACTGGCAACCTTGCCGTATGTGCTCGCTCCCGACGGCCAGAAAAAGCTATCCAAGCGTGACGGCGCGAAGGACGCTCTCGAATACCAGCGGCTTGGCTACCTGCCGGAGGCCCTGTTAAGTTTCTTAGCCACGCTCGGCTGGAATGACGGGACCACGCAAGAGATTTACAGCCGCCAGGAACTCCTAGACAAGTTCAGCCTCGACCGGGTCCAAAAGAGCGGCGCGCAGTTCGACGAGCGCCGATTGCAATGGGTCAATGGTCACTTCATCCGCGAACTGCCGCTGGATGAGCTCTATGAAAGGTCCGCAGGCTTCTGGCCCGAAGAGGCTAAAGACTATGACGAAGACTACAAAAAGCAGGTGCTGGCGCTGGTGCAGGAAAGGCTGAAGTACCTGGCCGAACTGCCCGAGCTGACAAGCTTTTTCTTTAAGGACCTGCCGGTCGATTCCAAGCTGATCAGCGAGCACAAACAGCTTAAAAAATTATCAGCGAGCGAGTTAAAAGAGCTTCTTGAAAAGGCCAGGGAAGCCCTGAAAGACAGCGATTTTTCGGTGGATGACCTGACCAAGCGGCTCAACGCGCTGCTCGACCAAACCGGCCAGAAGCCGGTGGTGCTATTCAGCCTGATCCGCGTGGCCACTACCCAGGCGCCGGCCAGCCCGGGCCTGGCCGACACGCTGGCGGTGCTCGGCAAAGAACTCAGCCTGGAGCGCCTCGACCGCCAGCTGACAGCTCTGGCCGCATAGCATAAGCACTGTTATAATACCGATCATGGTAGACGACATTAAGCCGGCCGCCGAAAAGGCGGTTGATAACGAAAACGTTGATATGAAAATAGACATGTCCGCTCCCGAACCTGCGCCAACCATGGACGAGCCCCCAAAAACCACAGAAGACCCGGCCGACTGGCACCGTAAGCTACTACATAAGCTTCACCTGAAGTGGCCGCCTGGCCGCAAGGAATGGATTATTATCGCCGTCGTTGTTTTGCTCCTGGGCGGCGGCGTTTTCGCCTTTACGCACCAGGGCAAAAAGCCGGCGCCGACGGCCAAGATCATCAAGATCAATAAGCCGGTGGTCGCTAAGACGGTGCCATCCAACCTGACCGGCCTGCCGGTTGACCCGGCCGTTAACCAGCGCCCCGTCACGGCGGTCATGATCGAGAACAGCCAGGACGCCCGGCCACAGTCCGGCCTGGGCGACGCCGGCGTCGTTTTCGAGGCCATCGCCGAGGGCGGCATCACTCGCTTCCTGGCGCTCTTCCAGGATACTCAGCCGGGCAGTATCGGGCCCATCCGCAGTGCCCGTCCTTATTATGTTCAGTGGGAACAGGGTTTTGACGCCGGCTACGCCCACGTCGGCGGTAGTCCGGAAGCCCTGGCCGACATCAAAGCCTGGGGAGTGCATGACCTGGACCAATTCGCTAACGGCGGCTCCTACCAGCGCATCGCCAGCCGCGCCGCGCCGCATAATGTTTACACCTCAATCAGCGCCTTAAACCAGCTTGAAGCCGGCAAGGGGCTGACCACCAGCACCTACGTCGGCTTTGCCCGTAAAAAGAAAGACACGCCGGTCAAAGTGCCCACTGTCAAGAGCATAACCTTTAATATTTCTGGCGCTTTGTATAACGCGCACTACGATTATGATGCCACCACCAATAGCTACTTCCGCGGTGAAGGCGGCGCGGCGCACATCGACGCCAACACCAACTTGCAGATCAAGCCCAAGGTGGTTATCGCCATGATCATGCCCTACGGCCTGGAGGCCGACGATCATCACTCGTCTTACGGCGTCATTGGCAGTGGCCAGGCCTTCATATTCCAGGACGGCGCCCTTGCCGGTGCCAACTGGACCAAGGCCGACAACACCAGCCAGATTAAATTCACCGATGCCGCCGGCAATCCCATACCGCTAAACCCGGGCCAGACCTGGCTGACCGCCTTGGGTAGTTCTGCTAGCGTCGTCTACACCCCCTAGCCATGGACTACCTGCAGGCGTTCCAGAAAAATATCCGCCGCTACCTGCTGGCCCTGGTAACGCTGGAAAACATGCTGACAATCGCCATCGACTGGCAGTTGACCGACCACACGCGGCTGAGCCACCCGGCTATTGCCGGTATCAGCCTGGTGGCCGGCCTGATCCTGAGCCTACTGTTGGTATGGCTGTTCAGCCGTTACCTCATGCAACCCCTCAGGGCCATTTGGCAGGGTGTCCTGCACATCAGCCCGACCGAGCACGGCACCGCCTCGCCCGATGTCGCCAAACTGCGCCTGGGCAGGGAACTGGTGACCAGCCTGATGGCCCAGGTTTACCAGCTGTCCACAATGGTCGAGCAGGCGACCGCCGACAACCAGACCAAACTGCACGACCTGAAGAATAATTTCGTGGCCCAGAACCTGCCTCTGCCGCTGGTTATGCTGGACCCCAGCCAGACCATTACGTTCGCCAACTCGGCCGCCGCCGACTACCTGGGATTGGCCGCCGACCAAATGACCGGCAAAAACGTTTATATGGTGCTCGACATGTCTTTCCCTAGCGCCGACACCTTCGACAGCTGGCTTAAAGAGGTTAAGGTCAAGAGCGCCACGGCGGTAAAGAGCTGGGAGAGGGTGCGCTTGAACGTTCGCGACAACCACCCCGGCCGCCTGTTCGACCTGGCGGCCTACTACAACCGCGACAACCCCGACCGTCAGGAAACCATGCTGATATTATTCGACCACACCCAGGAGTACAGCCAGGACGACCAGGCGGTCAGCTTCATCGCTCTTTCTGTCCACGAATTGCGTACGCCCCTGACATTGCTGAGGGGCTATATAGAAGTGTTTGAAGACGAGCTGGAGGGCAAGCTGGATCCCGAGCTGGAAAGCTTCATGCTCAAAATGCGGGCCATGTCCGAACAGCTGACAGCCTTCGTCAATAACATCCTGAACGTCGCCCGGGTGGACGACGACCAGCTGGAACTCAAGCTACAGCAGGAAGACTGGAGCGCCATTCTAAAAAGCTCCATCGAACTCATCTCGTTAAGAGCCAAGGTACGCGGCATCACCATCAAGTGCCGCATCCAGACCGGCCTGCCGCCGGTGGGCGTCGACCGCCTGAGCATCCGCGAGGTCATCAATAACCTGATTGATAACGCCATCAAGTACAGCGGCGACAGCAAGGTCATCAACATCGAAACCAAGCTCAACCAGGAAGGCCTGGTTGAAACCACCGTCCAGGACTTCGGCGTGGGCATTCCCAGCGGCGTCATGCCCAACCTGTTCACCAAGTTCTACCGCGACCACCGCAACCGCGCCCAGATCGGCGGCACCGGCCTGGGGCTTTACCTGAGCAAGGCCATCGTTAACGCCCACGGCGGCAACCTGACCGTCCGCAGTAAAGAAGGCGAAGGCGCCACCTTCGGTTTCACACTGTTGCCGTACGCCAAGCTGGCCGAGGCCCAAAAGAAAGCCGGCGAACAGGACATTACCCGCAGCGCCCACGGCTGGATCAAGAACCACTCATTATATCGCCGCTAAAATGGTAAAGTAATCATATGCCCGACACAGCCGTCGCCACCAGCCGTAGCATCCTCTGCATAGAGGACGAGCCGTTCATCAGCGAGCTATACGCCCGCGCCCTGCGCAAGGGCGGCTACGACGTCACCGTTAAAGCCGACGGCGTCGAAGCGTTGGAAGAGGCCCAGACCAACAAATATGACCTGATATTACTGGACCTGATGGTGCCTAACCTGACGGGCGTGGAAATCTTACGCGCCCTCAAAGATCCGGCTCGCGTGCCGCCCTTAAAGGCCAAAATTATCATCGCCACCAACCTCGAACAGCGCGAAGAGGTGAGAGCCGACATCGAAAGCCACGCCGACGGCTACTTGGTTAAGGCCGAACTGACACCCAAAGAACTCGTCACCTTCCTCGACAACATCAAGTAAGAATTTGTAAGTTTTGTCCTGTAGTGATATAACAAATATCAGGATGGAGATTGAGCGCGTGCCTAACCGATATATAAAAAGAAACCCTTGGTTAGGAATATATGCCAAGCCCCAAGAAGTATTCGGTACAGTTCTACTCGAGAACGTCGACGAGATAAAGGTTGCCGAACTTGCTACCCGAAGAGCCTTAATTCGCAGGCGAGGCAGCAGCGGCATGTTCATGAGCGAAAGCCCTGACTCGACTCAGTGGCAGCGTCACGTTGTTGCTCACCAAACAGGCATTCTTTTGCGCCCTCACCTTAACCGCCTGAATGCTATTAACTTCCAGGCTAGTGAGACCTTGAAAACAGCTGCGGCCACCGACAGAGAAGATATTCCATTATATATTTGGCACACGAAACACGCCGATACCTTGCTAAGAGCTCTTGCGGACATTGACAGTCCAGAGAGAAAGAACCATCCGTTCGGAAACGAACCCGATATTTCTTGGGAAACTATGGAATACATGAAGAGAGGGGCGTATTACGAAATGCTACCCGCTCCCGAGCGCCCTCTACACGCTTGACAGTGGTGTATAATAAGCATTAGCCACGCGGGGACTTCGTAAGATTTACCCCTCGGACTTATTCACAAGCATGCACACCCCGGTCCCTGCAAGCTTTCAAACTCATTAGTTTCCGGCACTAGAAGTTCGCTCTGAACGGTAGCAAAACTTCGCTGGCAGCTCCTAACCAAACCCGTTTACTGGCCCCTGTCAGTTAGTCTTTTTATTACCTAGAACCAAGGAGTTTGAAATGGAAACAATTGCTTTTAACCGCCAAGATATAGAAGTTAAGTCGGTCTTTTTTAGCCAGAACGACAGCCAACTGCGCTTCGAGAGCTTCCCGCGCAAGCTGGTTTACAAGGGCCGCGAGTACCTGCTAGTAGAGTCATGAAAAACCCAAACAAGGAGAACGAACTATGGAACCAAGTATTCAAGATATGGCCAACAGCGATGGAGTATCAGTCCACACCGGATTCCCTAATCCGGCGC
>CAYUNY010000021.1:0-9775 GCA_964446315.1 uncultured Candidatus Saccharibacteria bacterium | reverse complement strand
ACGAGCCTGCTACCAGCGTCGATGTAGAGAATATTCCACCGTTCGCGTTAATCTGCGCCACAACAGAGCCTGCTGAAGTCTGGGCTTCTAACAGGTTAGCGGTCTGGCTAGCAGCACCTTTTATCACTCCCCCCACACTGCCGGCAGCCGCACTCTGGATAGCAAAGTTAGCATTGGTCTGGATGGAAGTGCCGTTCTGGATGTAGCTGCCAGTAGTGCCTGGGGCAAAGCCACAGGCCGCAGCACTTTGCAGACAGACTGTACCGGAAGCATCAGGCAAAGAAATCGTCCTAGAGGCAGTCAGAGTCGTAGTGTTGAGGGTGTTACCAAAGTTGTCAGTGGTACCGTCGGCAAAGGTCAGGGTGCCTTGGGTGACTGTGCCGGAGGAGGCTACACGGCCTAGGGTCAGCTGGCCGCCAGAGCCGAAGCTGGAGAGCACCGCACCTGCAGAGTTCTGGAACTGCAAGAGATCGGCAGTTTGGCCAGCAAAGCCTTTAACTGCAAGGGCAATTCTGGTCGTAGCATTGCTGGCGATTGCCGTGCCGGCCCCCGCGGCTATAGAGTTATTCGGGGTACTGTTAACAGCTAAGAGTTTATTAGCACTACTATCTGCAAAAACGACCTGATCTCCACCCTGACCCGACGCTGAAGTCACCGTTAGTGTCGCTCCAGAGCTGGCGAATAAGCCACCGCCGACCTGAATTGCTTGGCCAGCGAACGTGGTTCCATCGTTACTGATATATGAGCCAAGCCCGCCAGCCGAGCCTAGCCACTCGGTTAAGTGGCTGCCACTACCACTGCTGGCGTGCTGGATAGTTAGGGCCGTGCCGTCTTTAACGATAGATAGTCCGGTTGCTGTTGGCGTAACAATGCCTATTCCCAGCGCACCGGCAAAACTCGAGTTACCGGTTGCCGAGTCGACCAGGTTGCCATTAGCGTCAAACTTGCTCAACACCGTGCCGCTGGAGTTCTGCAGCTGCAGCAGATCAGCCGTCTGGCTGGCAGCCCCCTTTATGACTCCACCTACACTGCCAGCTGCCGCGCTCTGGATAGCAAAGTTAGCATTGGTCTGTATGGATGTACCGTTCTGGATGTAGCTGCCGGAGCCTGATGAGCCGGCAAAGCCACAGGCGCTGGAACCTTGCAGACACACAGTACCCGAGGCATCAGGCAGAGAGATGGTTCGGGCGGCAGTAAGAGTCGCCGTATTCAGCGTCGAGCCGAAGTTGTCGGTGGTCCCATCGGCAAAGGTCAGCTGGCCTTGATACACAGTACCAGAGCCGGCAACCGTGCCAAGCGTCAATTGGTTCCCGGTCGCACTGAATTTAGCTCCAACTATGCTGCTGTTATCTTGTAGTTGCAGTAGGTCCGCAGTCTGGCCGGACGCACCCCTTATGGAGGCAGCGACCTGGTTCGTTAAGTTAGTGATGATCTGGGTGCCCGGAAAACCAGCGTTATCCATCACTAGTAGACGGTTAGAAACTCCGCTAGCCAGAATGGCATAAGTTCCGCTGGCGCTTACAAAGTTAGCTTGTCCAGCAACACGTACCCCACCACTATTGACGGTCGTTATACCCTGAACTACGACTGTCCCGGCGAAAGTGGCACCACCGGTGGTGTTAGAGCCCGGCGTCGAGCCGGAAGGAGCTAGCCCTGTATCATCAAACTGGAAGGATGCTGCTCCGCCAGGTAAGGTACCTATGAAACCAGTACCGCTTGGTGTACCGCCACTGGCTGTTCGGTATATCTTGTAGGATATGGCTCCGGATACACGGGCCGGGACAATACGGTTGAAGTTAGTACCGTTGAGGGTAGCATTGCCAGTAGCAATGGTGGTACCGGTACTTGCTAGGGTTTCACCTATTCCGTCATAGGCTGTTACGGCATAGGTGTAGCTGGTGGCTCCGGCTGTACCTACGGTGGTTACGGTTGGGGCGCCTGGAGTAGACAGAGCAGAGTTGATGAAGCCACCGGCGTTTTGGAGGCTTGAGGTTGGGGAGGTGGTGTTGATGCCTACGCCGGCGTTACCACGAAGGATTAGGTTGCCGCTAGCATCCTGCTGGTTAGCGTATATTGTGCCGGTACCGGCGTCATTGATCGAAGCCGCGCCTGTACCGGAGTATGTGTTGTTCGCGAGCGTGGTTCCGGTGTCGGTACTGGCACTTATGTTAATAGCAAAGCCCGTGCCTGCAGTATCGGTAATTTGGTTGTCACCAATCACTGTATTACTGGTATCCGTACTGACACGTATGGCATCGAAGCTCCCGCTTGCACCATTGTCGTGTAGCCGATTATTGGTGATTTGGTTATCCGTTGATGGACGAATCGATGAGTAGCCGCTGACCACAATACCCTGCTTGGCATTGCCTGAAACTAGGTTGTCGGACACGTTATTAAACTGAGAGCCGGTGGATGATTCACCGATTACTTGTATACCAGCCCCGCTGTTTGACGTTACGGTGTTGCCCACCACGGAAGCACTTACCACTCCACCGACGAATATACCGTCTTGCGTGTTGCTGGAAACGGTGTTGCCGGTGACGGCATTGCCCGATGAGGTGACGGTTAAGTGGATACCATAACTGCCATTACCCGATACGGTATTACTAGAAATCGTAGTTGCGGTACTACTGTTACCCAGATGGATGCCCTCGCCCGTGTTTGTTGTAACAGTGTTGGCGGTGAAGCTCGACTTGGCCGTATTAGTTGCCCAAATACCAGTGGCATTGTTCCAGATATTGTTGTCCGTTACGGTAAAGTTTCCGGCTGAATCAATTTCTAAGCCCGTGTTCGTGTTGTTATCGATGTGGTTGCCGCTTACCACACTATAGTAGTTCGAGTCCGACCCAAAGTTAATACCGTTAGTTCGGAAGTTTTCCACGGTCAATCCTTTAATGGTCGCGCCCGGGAAATCCCGGCTGAAGAATGCGCCTGCCGAAACCCTGTTAAAGTAGACGCCAGTTTGAGTACCGCTCGTGTTACTGGCCTTATTGCCATCCAATTTGAAGTTAGTAAGCGTAATTCTGAAGTCTCCGTTATTACAGCCGCAGTTGTTGGGGTTTGTAATAGCGTTGATGTTAGCGTTTATACCGTCCTTGAGTTTAATAATCGTTGCGTCACCGGCACCGCTTATGGTCACGTTGCTTGGAACGCTTATGCTGCCGTCGATAATGTAGGTGCCTTCTTCCAGGTAAACCGTACCGCCACCGCTTGGCAGGGCCGAGATAGCACTGTTTATAACCGTCTGGGCACTGGTGCAACTGGTGACAACGTAGTCTGCGCCATCAGGATTAGAACTGGCCACCGGGCTGCTGCCGCTACAGCCGGTCGCCGTGCCCATGGCCACGATCTTAGTAGCGGGGCTCTTATCGCTCATCCATTTAGATCCGTTGTAGGTAAGCAATGTATTGGTTGTCGTATCGTAGTACACCATGCCGGTGCTGGGGCTGGCCGGGCGCTGGGCGGTGGTACCGCCTACGAAGCTGATAGTACCTTGGGAGGCGATGGTGGCGTTGGGGACGGTGAGGTTGCCAGTGCTGTCGAACTTGCTGACAAGTACGCCACTACTATTTTGAAGGTCCAGGATGTCCGACCCATTGGCTTTGATGACCCCGCCCACGTTGCCCGAACTGGGCTGGATGGCGAAGCTGGCACTGGTCTGGATGGATGTACTGTTTTGGATGTAGTTGCCGCTGCCGCTACTGCTGGCAAAGCCGCAGGCCGTAGCACTTTGGAGACAGACGGTGCCACTGGCATCAGGCAAAGATATTGTTCGGCTAGCGGTGAGAGTCGTAGTGTTGAGTGTATTACCGAAGTTGTCGTTAGTGCCGTCGGCAAGGGTTAAAGTGCCTTGGGTGACAGTGCCGCTGGCAGCTACCCGGCCGAGGGTAAGTTGGCCGCTAGAGTTAAAGCTAGAGAGATTGACGCCGCTGGAGTTTTGCAGCTGTAGCAAGTCGCCCGTCTGGCTGGCACTGCCACGTAGAACCAAGGCAATATTGCTGGCGCTATTAGTACCCAAAAGGGCATTTACGCCGCTCGCGTTTGATGGCACGCTGCCGACGCCATTATAGAGCCAGGCGCTGGCTAGACCATTTACTGATCCTACACCTATGCGCACCGTGCCATTGCCGTCTGGCAACAAGCCTACACCGGCGGTGAATACGTTACCTGCCGAGTCGAACTTACCGACCACGGTTCCGCTGGAGTTCTGCAGCTGCAATAGGTCAGCAGTTTGGCTGGCAGCGCCCTTTATCACTCCGCCTACACTACCAGCGGCCGCGCTTTGGATGGCGAAGTTAGCATTGGTCTGGATGGATGTACCATTCTGGATATAGCCCCCACTACCACTGGCTGGAGCATACCCCGTACACACACTGCCAGTGGAACATAGAGTACCAGTCTCATTGGGTAGGGTTAATGTGTTGTTGGTTGGGTTAGCTGGACCGATTAGGGTGATGGTGCCGGAGGCTCCGGCTGAGCCCTTGAACAGGATGGCTCCTGTGTTGGTGCCGGTAGTACCTAGAGTTAGGGCATTAGCTCCTTGGATAGATACGGTGCTGGTAGCAGTCAGGTTAGCAAAGGTTGGTGAGCTTGTAGTAGCAATATCCTGAATAGTGTTGATGGTTCCGGCGCTGGCGGTAAAGTTGGTGGCGTTGAACTGGGCTATACCTTTTGCGCTGGTACTGGCGTTGTTGATGGTGACTGTACCGCCTGAGCCGCTGGCATTGGCCAGGTTGACTACGCCGGTTTGGCCATTGAGGCTGGTGACACCGCCGCCGGCTCCACCTGTACAGGATTGGAAGCTTAAGCCGCCGCTGCCGTCAGTTTCCAAACAAGCCCCGTTGCTGCCATCAGCATTGGGGAGTCTAAATGTTAAGTTGCTGGCTGGGTCAGTAGCCGGGGCTTGCAGGGTGACGGTGTGGGTGCCTGCCGCATCCTTGAAGGTGATTGAACCATCGCTCGCGCTGGCCGTGCCCAGTGTGAGTGAGTTGGAGCCCTGGATAATCACGTTGCCGCTGGCAGTCAGCGTCGTGCCGGATTCGCTCAGCGAAGAGTCGGTTATGCTGCCGCTACCATTGAACTTAGCCAGTACGCCAGCTGTGCCTGAACCTGTGATACCGCCGCCGGTACCGGCACAGTTGCCTACGTCGGTACAAATGGTGTATGTTGTGCCACCAACACCACTGGGTAGTTGGTAGGTTACGTTACCAGATCCGGTGGGGGCGGCAGTGTTGAAAATACTCAATTGGCTGTTGGTACCATTGGCCAGGTTCAGCACACCGGCTGTTGTGCCGGCTACACCAATGGTGACACCAGAGGAGCCTTGGACGGTGAGGTTACCGCTGAACGTTGGACTATTAACTACAGTGAGATTACTACAACTACCGCCAGTCCCTAAGGTGATGGTATTGCCGCCGCCACTTAGGTTGCCGGTACCGCTGGGACAGACCAGTGTGATGTTGCCCTGCACCGCGGTGTTGGCAGCGGAACCGTAGACCACACTAAGGGTAGTGCTGCCGCCAAGGCTGACACTGCCGCCACCTGACAAACCATTGCCGGCATTGACGCTTAATGAACTATTCTGCAGCTTAGCATTAGTCACCACCCCATTGCCGATGGTAGTCACTCCACTGCTGTTGATGGTGATGTCTCCACTGACTGTGTTGTTAACCCAGTTAGTGCCGTTGTACTGCAGTATCTGACCACTGGTTAGGGAGGTAATGCTGAATGGTACACCCTGGAGTTTGGCAATAGTCGGGTTGGGGTAGCTACCAGTCAGGTCACCACCGGCGGCTCCGGCCGTACTACAGTTACCACTGGTGTCACAGACGGTGTTGCCGTTGTGTTGTAGGGTACTTACGAAGTTGGCTGGGGCGTTGAGTAGGGCTACGTTGGCACTGAGGCGGGCATCGGCTAGTGTGCCACTAGAGATGTTAGTGGCATTGAGAGCGGTTAGTAGTGAACCATTTAGGGCTGGCAGTCCTCCGGTACCATTGAGCTGGACTAGCTGGTTAGGACCGTTGAAGGTATTACCTTGAAGGGTAACATTAACGCTGAGGCGGGCATCAGATAGTGTGCCACTAGAGATGTTGCTGGCATTAGTGAAGAAGCTGGCGGCATGACCTTGGAGGGTGATGGCATCAACGTTAGTTACAGCTGCACCGTTACCGCTGAAGCTGTTAGCCGTCACTGCTCCGGTTACACCCAGGCCGCCGTTGATGTTCACTATACCGCCGGATTGGCTGAGTAGTGAGTCACCTATCGATTGGGCTCCGGTGAAGACCGGTATGGTACCGGTGGTACCACCATTAGTAGTTACACCACCACCTACACCGCTACAGTTGCCACTAGTGTCACAAACGTTGTTGCCATTGTGCTGTAGGGTGCTGGTGAAGTTGGCGGGGGCGTTTAGGAGGGCGACGTTAGCGCTCAAACGGGCGTCAGCCAGCGTACCGGTGTTAATGTTGCTGGCATTGAGTGAGGTCAAGCCGGCACCATTGCCGCTGACACTGGTGGCCACCAGGTTACCGTTAGCATCAACCACAAAGACATCCGAGCCATTGCCCTGCAGCTGTAACAGATTACCGCCGGCAGTGTTGTTGATGAAGATAGCACTGTTGCCGCTGCCGTTATCTTGCACCGCCCCCGGGCCAAGGATCACGGCACCGCCGGCACCGCTGGAACAGGTCTGGCCGGTGGTACATATGGTCTGGTTGGCCGGGCCGCCATTCGGGAACACAAAGCTACGGCTACCGACCGTAAGAGTCAGGCCATTGGTCGGGTCGTCGGATACAGTGCTGCCCTGCGCTAGTGTCAAGGTACCGCCGAGGTTTAGCCCGCCGTTGAGTTGTAGGCCGGCAAAGGTTGGCGAACTGGCGGCCGCAATATCCTGTGGCAACGACAGAACTACATCACCGGTACTACTCGACACATTGACCTGGTTGGGGGTGCCGGTGAGGCTGGTAACACCGGTGTTATTGATGGTCGTACCGTTGATGCTAATGCCGGCTCCACCGGACAGCGTCACGGCGCCGGTTTGACCGTCCACACTGGTAACCACTGAGCCATTGCTCCCGGCGGCGGCCTGCAGAACGCTAGCGGTCACACTGAGCTGGCCATTAGCGATTTGTAAGCCGTTGCCAAGCTGGATGGCGCCAGCTGCTCCGCCGATTGAGCTGACATAGTCGTTAGTACCTAGTCCGATCGGTATAAACTGGGCGCCATTGTAGTAATACGGCTTATTGGTAGTCTGGTCGTAGTAAATCTGACCGACCACCGGTGTTGACGGTTGGTCGTCGGGCTTCAGCACCAAGGTATTGTTGACCTTAAGCTGCCCATTAATCGCCAAATAGTCAGCCTGGCCGACACCTAGTTGGCCGGTGGCTTTGACGTTGCCTAGTGACAGGCTGCTAACAGCGTAGTTGTTGGTGCCGGTACCTTGGGCTGAGTTCTTGCCATGGTGCAAGGAGTTCCAGAGTATGGCGCCAGTACCGACAATTAGGATAGCCGCTACGGCAATGAGAGTGATGGTCATTGCTAAACGGTTCAAGCGGAATGGTGACAAGGCGTTTTTCTGGGGGTTCGGGGATACCTGGGTAGGCTGAACTGTAGTCTCCGAGCCCTCCAAACTGGAGTCGTACGACGAGGGGTCGTACGACTGGTCAGGCTGTTCTAGGCTGTTGTCAGCAGGTTCCATCTCTGTTGTCTGTTATCTACTATTTAGATTTGGGTATTACGATACGTGAGTATATTGTAACCTCTGGACGACCTCTAGGCAAGCAAACCGAACAAAAATACAGTGCAGTTTATGCACACTTTTGTATCTGTTAGCTAAGGGTTGGGGGTGATTCGAACCCCATTTCGCGCAAGTTTATGCATGAAAATTAGCGGTTTTTGGCTAATGCAGCAAGAGAAAAATGGTAAGGCTGGCAATCGAAGCGGTCAGGACTACCATGCCGAGGACCGAGCCGAGGCTGCGGAAGACCGCATACTTGGCTAACGGATTACGGCCGATGGAGATAATCGTGCCGTAGATCGAGGCATAGACCAGTACTATCAGGGACACAAAGGCCACAACGGTGATGATCAGGCTAATCACTACCCGGCTGGTCGACACGGTGTGGCCAGTCAGTGACCTCGCCAATTTCTGCAGTCCGCTCAGTTGCGGGCCGCCACCGGCGGACGTGTCAACACCTATGGTGATAGCGACACGGACAAAGCCGACTTGTATCCTGGTGGTGTTGCCGCTTTTATCGGTGATATCTTTACTGACGGCACCGCTTGTGCTGGTGTCAAAAGCGGTCCGCGCCAAACCGATAATGTGGTCTCCGCCGCTGGATTTCATGCCGACACCGTTGATCGGTGAGACGGCCACCTTATCGCCGACCCTGATTGAGCCATTAAGAGTGCTGACCAGGACATTAGCGTTGCCGCTCGTGGCCACTTGGGTCAGTGAATCACTGGCGTCTACTGCCAGTAAGGAGTCGTCCTTAGCCACTACCACCCCTAGCAAGCGGGAAGCATTATCGGTGTTGGCAGGCTCGACATAATCCGTTTGTTTGTCATCAAGATTGACGATACTGCCGTCGGGGATAACGGTAGTTGAGTGGTACGAATGCGACAGATTAGCCGAGGAGGCCCCGGCCTGGCTCAAAGCCAGCAGGAACAGGGTAAAAGCAAACCCTGCGGCCATAAGCCCTCGGCTACGGATACCTAACATACTGTTTACGATTATAGAGCAAAGTATAGGCCTGTAAACGATCAACCACGTTTGACGTGGCCGTGCACAGTGCCGACGGCCGGGTGAAAGTGGATTATTTAATAGCTCAAAATAAATTGTTCAGACATGTTTTCACAAGTTTTTTATCTGTTAGTTGGCGACTGTCGCTGTTACATTTACACCGGTATTCGTAAAACGTCCCTAGTGCTTATATCTACTCCTCGGATCTTCATCGGCCGGCGACCGCATCTACTCGCTGCGCCGCGCGTAAGCTCCGCAAGGCCTAGCTTCCAATGAGTGATTTTTGGCACACACCCACCCAAAATGCGCAAAAACCCTTGCCAACGGGATTATAATTCAGAATGTAAGCAGTAATAAGGAAAACTAAAATGGCAATGCCGAAAACTCATCCTAGAGAGCTGGAACAACCAGTTGGTGAGGCTATAGCTTGGAATAGCCAGATTACTCTATCGCCGCTCGATAGTACACAGCCAAGCCCTGATCAAGAGTCCAGCTATAAACGGACCATGGCTTTAATGGTGGGATCCGATATAAGTGATGCAGCCCTCCGCTATAGTGGCGAGTCACCTCGGCTGTGGCACTTCCGTTTTACGATGGATGCTGTTCGGGATGTAGACGCGATCAAACGGTCGGTTAGCATAGTCTGCCGTGGTTTGGCTGAAGCTCAGATTGATATCGCAGACCTGGAATTTATAGAAGCCCACTTGGCTCGAGAGACTGACCTGGAAACAGAAGCCGGGCTGCGTAAAGTTAGCGGCGACAATGCCCCCGTATGCATCGGCGATCCGAAATATACTGTTCGGCATGCGCTACGTTGGGCTGCGCGCCAAGCCTTCAACCCTGACCACGATATGGCTCTCATGTTATCGGCAAATCGAATGACGGACCTAGCGCCTGCGCAAACACTCTACCAACCCGTAACCACAGCGTAGACTTACGTCTTGAGCTAAGCAAAAAGCAACCATTAATGGTTGCTTTTTGCTTGGTGGGCGATGAGGGACTCGAACCTCCGACCTCGTCATTATCAGTGACGCG
>CAYUNY010000020.1:0-9957 GCA_964446315.1 uncultured Candidatus Saccharibacteria bacterium | reverse complement strand
TGCGCTGGCAACCCCGCGGCACGGCCCACGATTCGGCCACTTTCGCACTGGAAGACGTTCCCAAGGCTATCGCCGAATACCTGGCCAACGACCTGGACACGCCGCGGGCCCTGGCTTTCCTGAGCCAGATAACTACCCAGCTGTTAACTGTCCATATAGAAAAAGACATGGTTGACCACTTCGAGAAAATGCTCAAAGGCCTGGATGAGCTATTGGGACTCGGGCTGATGGCGGTGCAAGATATAACAGATGAACAAAAAGACCTGCTAAGACAGCGTGAAGAGGCGCGCGGCCAGCAGGATTGGCCGGCCAGCGACATAATCCGCAGTCAATTAGAAGAGCAGGGAGTGGGCCTAAAAGACTCGACCCACGGTGTTATTTGGTTTCCGCTTTAACGGCTTTATATGCTGAGTCGTCTATCAGTTTGACGTGGCGCAGATATTCGAGCACGATGATTCGCAGACACCCGGCGGCCGGGATAGCCACCAAGCCGCCTATCAGGCCGCCAAAGCTGACGCCGATGACTACCGCCATGAATACCAGAAGAGGTGACATATTCGTAGAATTGGCCTGAATACGTGGCTGAATGAGAATGTTCTCTACCTGTTGGTAGAAAATGTAGTAGGCCAGGATTATGATAGCGGCCGTGGTGGAGTGGAACAGCGCGACAGTAGTGACAATTATTGCGCCGATAGTATGGCCGACCATCGGAATTAAGCCGCAGATAAATATAATGACCATTATGGCCACCGGATATCCGATGTGCAGGAGCAGAACGGCTGGCATTATCAGCAAGGAGGCCAGTGCCGCCAGTGTCACTTGCCCATTAACATAGCCTCTCACCACGGCGTACATCTCGCCGGCGATACGCTCGGTATCAGCCTGGTGCCTGTCGGGTGTCACGTCGCGGGCGAAAGCCAGCCAACGAGGACCCTCCACCAACATCATGAAGGTCAATACCAGAATCGTCAGCAGTGAAAAGGCGCTACTGCCAATCCGTCGAACCGTCGAAAAAGCCGTGCCGCCGGCATGTTTGATACGATCCGATAACTGCCGGGCAAAGGTATCGACTTGTTTTTCGAGATGGTGATTACGGATGAACTTACCCGTCGGGCTATCCTGGCTACGAAAGTCTCGGATGAGCTTGGGCGCCGCGTTAACAAAACTATCGGTTTGGCGTACCAGTGGCGGGGCAATGCTGGCGACGAAAGCGCCCAATAGCAGTACTACTATCAGAAAAGACAGGCTGGTAGCCAACGAGCGGCTACCTTTGCGTTTGCCTGGCAAATGCCCGCTTAGCCAGTGAACCGGGACGTTCAGGGCCAGTGCCAGGAAGAAGGCTATAAAGATTAGCAGTAGGGCATGGGAGGCCCGCTTAGCGGCCATCAGCAGAACTATTGTGCCGACTGTTAAAAGGGCCAGGCGAATGTAGGTTTCGGTTGAAACCGTGACGGCCACTTCCTGAAGTTCGCGGTCTCTGCGGAGTTTGAACATACAGATATTATCTATAAACCACGCCGTTTACGCAATGCCTCTTCGTAAATGCCCAGCAGTTTGGTGCCGACGACGGCGACGTCAAAGTCAGCTGCGTACGCCGAGCCCCATTTGCGCATGGTATCGGCATCTGTTTTGTCGGCGAGATAATGGGCGATTTTGTCGGCCAGCTGTTTGGCGTCGGTCGGATCGAATAACAGATCGGGTCTTAGGTTCATCACCGACCTGTAACCGGGATTGTCGCCGGCCAGAACGACGGCCTGCCCGCTGGCCATAGCTTCAAGCAGGACGATGCCAAAGCTTTCGCCGCCACTGCTAGGAAAAGCGGCTATATCGGCCGAGGCGTAGTAGCGCGGCTTGGCCTCGTCGCTAACAAAACCGGCCAGTTCGACTATGCCACCCAGGTTGTTTTCGGCTATAAAGCGTTCCAGCCGGGGTCTAAGAGGACCACTGCCGCAAACCGCCACCCGGAAAGGCGGCAGATCGGTCCTTTTGGCCAGCAAAGCGACTGCCTCCAGCAACTTTAAACAGCCTTTGCGCGGCACCAGCCGCCCCAAATAAAGTATGGTGGCCACATCGCCGTCATATTTCGGCAAAGGTTTAGCCTTGCGAAACAAATTGTAATCAACAACGTTGGGCAATACCTCGGCTGTCACGCCAAAACTCCAGCGGCAATACTCGGCCGCCACCGGCGAGACGGCCAGCATACGGTCAAAACGCTTCAGTGAAGGCCTTAGCCAGAGCCCCAGAGCCTTGTTGCCCATCCTGGAGAGCCAATCGTATGGCAGGACATGGAAGGTGCCTATAACAGCAGTACTGGGCGAGGCCGCCCGGATCAAGTGCTGGGCCATCAACGGGTGGTGCGGTGTCTGGACGTGCAGAATGTCGAAGGTATGCGAGGCCATGAAACGGCGCAGTTTGCGTCGGCTGGTCGGCAGGGGAATAGTGGTAGTGGTGCCGTTAAAGCGCACCTTAATATTACGCGACAGGCTGTGAAGGTTAGGCAGTTTACGCTTATCGGTCTGGCCCACCAAGTAGTGCACCTCGTGGCCCTGAGCACTCAGCCACTCGCCAATGTCGATAACGTAACGCGGCACGCCTTCGTCGCTGTCCAGTGAAGTATCGAGCACCAGCCCGACACGCAGTTTAGCGGGCAGTTCGTCCATGTTGTTGTAGGGCGTCTTTATATAGCTCTTCGTACTGTGCAACCACGTTCGGATAGTCAAATTGTTTGACATATCCCTTGGCCCACTTCTGCCAAAGCTTGCGCAGTTCGGCCTCGTGCAGGAGCGTGTCGAGGCGGCGGGCGAACTCGCCAATGTCTGTGGGGTTGACTATGGAAATAGCGCCGATGCCCTCCATAAGATCGGCGTAGCCCGAATTGTTGCCGGCCACGGCGACGGTGTTGGTGGCCATGGCCTCCAACAGCACGATGCCAAAGCTTTCGCCAAACAACGCCGGCGAGCAGAATATGTCAGCCTCTGCCAGCAAATCAAGCTTAAGCTCTTCGCTGACGAAGCCCAGGAAGCTGACATTTTTTAGCTTGAGGTCGTCTGCCAGCAGTTCCAATTTTTCGCGGTCGGGCCCGTCGCCGGCAATAATTAATTTAACGTTCGGATTGGTCTGGCTGAACAGCTGGAAGGCCTGCAGCAGATATTTGGTGCCTTTGCGCCGTTCCAGGCGGCCGACGAACAGAATCGACTGCTCGTCGGGATTCTTCTGCACCGGGCTGTGCCGGTATTTTTTAAGGTCGATGCCGTTGGGGATAATGGTGATCGGCAGGTCGGTCATGCCGCTGGCGTATTCGGCGGCCGAGGCCGACACGGCCGTCAGCATGTGCAGGTATTTCTGAACGGAATTAAGGTAAGGGTTAACGACCTTTAGGATAGACCGGCTGATCGCCCCGTCCGCCACCTTGGAGTGGAAAGTCGCCACATTGACGGCCTGACTGCGTTGTAATAACTGCCGGCTAAGCAGTGGCATCCACGGCTCGTGAAAGTGCAGGATATCGAATCCTTCCTCGGCCAGCATGGCGTCAATCCGCTCGGTGTCGTCGCGGCTGGAAACCTGCGAAGTGGTGTCCGAGAACGACAATGTTCTAAAATCCACCGAGGTGCCGGCAAAAATGACGTCCGGGTCGGCCTCCAGCTCGTGCTTACGAGGGTAGGGCGTAATAATTTTGGTGGTGTGGCCGCGCTTTTCGAGCCCGGTCTTGAGCGACAGCACAACCTCTTGTACGCCGCCGGGCTTATGAATGCTATACGGACAGACCAGGCCTATTTTCATTTCGTCTCCAAGTATATCATTTAAGTCTTCGCCAACAGGCGGCGCAGGCCGGCCGGCAACATCACGCCCATGGCTTTCTTGTCGCCCAGCACGCTCGGCGTGTGCGCCCTTAGCCGGGCGGTATATTTCCGATAGTTCTTAAAGACGACTCGCATATGCTGTTCGACGATGCCGTTGTTAAAGTAATGCTCCACCTTCGACACCACATGCACTACCGGCACGTCAACTTGTTTGGTGCAGTTATCGAGCGTAAAAAACTGGCTGGTGGTCAGCCAGTGGGTCCGCACGTGGTTGGCCTGCCATAGCTTAACCTCAAAATCCATGGTAATCTCGAACTCTTCGGGCGTGACTTCGACCATACGCTTCTTTGAATTGGGCAGTTTGGCGTACAAGGTTTTCAGGACGAATCTATTCAAGCCGAAATAACGGATCATTAGCGCCATCGGCGGCGTGGCGAAACAGCGGGTGGCAAACCTGTAAAACTCGCGGCGGCGGACGGGATATATGAAATCATCTTTGTGAACAAAACCGACCTCGCTGACAAGCAGGTCAACTTTCTTGGCCAGCTCGGGGTAACGTTGGAGCATGCGCGTCACCACCACGAAACCATACGATATGGCCACGATGGTCAGCCGCTTGCGCCGGTAGCGCAGTTTAACGAAAGCCGCCAGGTAGTCGGCAAAGGCGTCCACATCGGGCTTGCGGCCGATCTTATAAAAGCTGTCCATACCGCCAAAGCCGGGCAGGTCGGGCATGGTCACGGCGCCGTACTCGTTCAGGTTCTCCACCAGCCCCCACCAGCGCTCCAGCAGGGCGTGGTGCCCGTAAACCAGCATGATCTCGCGGTCTCGCTTTTTGCTGGGAGCCGGCACGTGCAACATGCGGCCGTGCAGGCCGTTGATGTTCAAAGGCACTATATAGTCAGCAGGATTTTGGAGCCGTTTTCTTGCCATAATTACCTTATATAATTTAAGCAAATCTTAGCATAACTTCGGTGATTAGTCGAGTCGCTAACAGATGACCAATTGTGCCCGACCCCTAACTGAGGTAAAATCAACACTTATTGGGGCGTGGCCAAGTGGTAAGGCACCGGTTTTTGGTACCGGCATTCGGGGGTTCGAATCCCTCCGCCCCAGCCAGTATTTGACTTTATCTTGTTATTGTGATATTATCCAAATCATGAATTCTCTTCACCGGGTCTTTGGTAGACAGGCTACGCCTTCGCCCGAACAGGTTTCTATTGAGGCAAATGAACAGGTAGCCGAACAGCTACCCCTTGAATTCGTAGACCAAAACCGTGATGCGCTACTCCAATCCTCTGCCTTATGGGCAGGCATTTATTCAGCTGTAAGTGGCCTAAAAACGGATCAGATGCTGGCCATAAATAAAAAAGGGCTCGAGCAAGTTGCCGAGGCCCACAATGCCCCTATGCCCGAAAGCCAGCTAAATCACATGGCCAAACGCGCTACCGCCGATTTATCGGTCCTGTGCTTCCTGGTAGCTCGTAGCATGTCAGGTGCTGGATTTAGAAAAAAAGTCAATGTTGCGGCGCATTATGCGAGCGACTTGCCTGGTGACGCTCATTATGTGCTAACCCGTCCTGGCGGTCCTAAAGAAATATACGGCGAGGCGGCGTCCAATATGTCTATAGCTATGGAGCAGGCTGATAAGCAGGCTGCCTCAACCTTGTCCGATTTCACCAAGCAATTCTCGGCACAACCGGCTGGCATAAATGCGCTGTCCGAGCTTTATGAAACCGGGGCCGACAAAATTGATCCGGCCTTTGGTGAACTACGAGAGGTTATTCGCACTGATTGGCATACCAGAGATTCTGAAGCTAGCACACTAAGGCACTTCCTGGACGCAATTCGTCAAGACGAAAACGCCTACTTAAACGAATTCATTGATCTGGTTGTCGAAGACGGAACCGACAAGAAGCTATCTGCAATCAGGAACATGGCCCAGTTCGCTTTAGCCGCTTCGGCTTCACCAGAAACACCGGATAATTTGCGCTCAGTGCTTTTCAGCACTCGTCCTTCTTGGAATAATTTTGATGACATCAGCAGACTATTTGGCGAGTTCAGGAAGCAAAAATTATCAGAAATCGAGACCTCATTAAATAATATCGCCGGCCTACCTTCCACCGACAACCCACGCCTACCTAAAGCACCGGAAGATGTAGAGGCATTCAAAAGACGACTAGGCTTTGACATGTCCGGAAACCGTGATGATAGACGCAAGCGCCGGGCAATTACCGGTCGGCAGTCTCCTGCTGAAAGGCCAAACCTCGAAGCAGCCGTTATGCCCGAAGCTTCCCGCTTTGACCGTACCGACAAGGTTATATTTTTCGCCAAGAACGTTGGCAACCATTCCCTGAAAAAGGAGGCATCGGAGGATGACACGATTGAAAGCTTCATTGCGGCTAGAACAGATGATCACCTTGTCGAAGATATGCTGGCCTGTGTTAAAAAGATTAACGAAAGTCCGATCGATAAGTCTTCACGTGTCATATTGAGTGGGGCCGGTAGTGTGCTTATTGATGGTAAAAAGGTACGCTTACGCCGCTTCAAGCCTTTTGACGCCCAGGGCCTGAATATCTCCAAAGATGCCGGCAGTATGAGAATCTGCTACGGCATTATTGATGGATCAGTCGTGATAACAGACATCCTAACCCACGACCAGTTCGACCGAAAATACGTCTAAATAGGACTAGCAAGGCGGTGTATTATTAGGAGAGGGTAGGTACATTAAACGAGGAGGTGTTTATGAGCAAGCCAAATCCAGTAGTGCATTTCGAGATGGGCTACAACGACAAGGATCGCATGGTTAAATTTTATCAAGATGTCTTCGGCTGGAAGGCCCAGCCAATGGGACCGGACATGGGCAACTATGTCGTCGCCCAGACTACTGAAACCGACGAAAAGGGCATGGTTCAAATACCCGGCACCATTAACGGCGGCTTCTACCAAAAAGCAGGCCCGTTGTCACAGGCGCCATCGGTGGTTGTCTCGGTAGACGACGTACAGGAAGCCATGAAGGCCGTGACTGCAGCCGGTGGCAAAATCCTTGGCGGCATGAATCAGGCCGGCGAGCACACCGACGAACCGCAGATGATTCCCGGCGTCGGTCTGTGGATCTCAGCCATGGATACCGAAGACAACCGCTTTTCGATCCTGCAACCCAACTAACGTCTGGCGTTACCTTGCCGTGACTCGGCTCGCAGGTGAACGAAATTCCTGGCATGTAGGTACGCGTCCCTGATTTGGTCGTGGGTGGCGATAACCAGCTCACGCTTGTCGGCTTCAAACTGCTTGGAACGCGGTTCGTGTTCGCTCTTGGGCACAATTATTGGCGGCTTGAAGTAAATTTCGCGGGGCAGGCGGCGGCCAAGCGGCCCGGCAATACCGGTTGGCATAACGGCTAGGCCATGGACCAGGGCCAGGAAGGCGAACGTGGTCTTCATTTTGTTGATGTCATAGTCATCCATGTCTTCTTCGCCTTTGTAGCGGTGGCCTTCCGGGTAAAGGCCGATTGTGCCGTTGTTGGCAATGATCCGGCCGATGTCGCTGATTTGCTCCGAGCTTAAGCCCACACCTCGCCCGCGCTCCACGGTAATTACTCCGCAGGCGTTTACCACGTTCCTTACGACCGGGTACTTTTGCAGGCTTTCCTTGCCCAAATAGTTCAAGACGCGGGGTGAAACGGGGCCTTCGGGAGAATCCTTGGTGTGCTCGTCGAGCCAAAACAGCCCCAGCCCCAAAGCAAAGGAATCGAGGTTCGAACGGTGGTTGGGCGTGATGATTAAGGGTTTTTCTTCGACTGGCCGGAATGCCGGCTCGACGTTATGCAGATAATAGCCACCGGCGCCCCATACCAATGGCTCGGATATACCAGCCATCGCCACATAAACGTTAGGGTGGGGGATCAGCGCGCCGAAGTTCTCAATCTGTGCCATTTGACTTAACATAGCATATTGTTTGATAACAGTAAAAATACGCTTATGCTCTGTTCGTTTTGTTATACTGGGGGCAATGAGCTCCAGCGACGCAGATATCGCAGTAATTGGCCTGGCCGTAATGGGCCAGAACCTGATCCTGAATATGAATGACCACGGCTTCAAGGTAGTGGCCTTTAACCGTACGGTCAGCAAGGTCGATGATTTCCTGGCCAAGGAGGCCAATGGCGCGTCTGTTGTTGGTGCGCATTCTGTGGAAGAAATGGTTGGTATGCTTAAGAAACCACGGCGGGTAATGCTGATGGTTAAGGCCGGTGAGGCCGTTGACCAAACGATCGAGCACCTACTGCCACACCTCGAGGCCGGCGACATTATAATCGACGGCGGCAATTCGCTATTTACCGATACCGAGCGGCGCATGAAAGAGGTTGAGGCTAAAGGTTTGCTCTATATTGGCACCGGTGTCTCCGGGGGCGAAGAGGGCGCCCGGCACGGCCCATCAATCATGCCCGGGGGCTCGCCGGAAGCCTGGCCGCATGTAAAAGACATTTTTCAGGCCATTGCCGCTAAAGTCGACGACGGCACCCCATGTTGCGACTGGGTAGGCGAAGGCGGCGCCGGCCACTACGTGAAGATGGTTCATAATGGCATCGAATACGGCGACATGCAGTTGATCGCCGAGGCCTACCTGCTAATGCGCGACCACCTGAGCATGAGCGCCGATGAAATGGCTGCCGTTTTCGCTGACTGGAACAAGGGCGAGCTCGACAGCTACCTGGTTCAAATCACCGCCGAAATCCTGGCTTATAAAGATGAGGATGGCCAACCCCTGGTTGACAAGATTCTGGATTCCGCCGGCCAAAAAGGCACCGGCAAGTGGACCGTAATGAGCTCCGCTGAGCTTGGGCAACCCGTCAGCCTGATTACCGAGGCCGTCTTCGCGCGTAGTCTATCGGCGCTGAAAGATCAGCGTGCCACTGCCGCAAAAATTTTGCCCGGGCCGGACGCAAAGTTCGAAGGCGACAAGACAGCGTTAATCGAACAAATCCGCCAGGCACTATACGCCTCAAAAATTATCAGCTATGCCCAGGGCTACATGCTAATGCGGGGCGCCGCCGAAGAATACGGCTGGAACCTCAATTATGGCGGCATAGCCCAGATGTGGCGCGGCGGCTGTATAATCCGTAGCCGTTTCCTTGGCGACATCAAAAAAGCCTACGACACCAATCCGGAGCTAACCAACTTATTGCTCGATCCGTTCTTCACCAAGGCCGTTGAGGATAATCAAACCGCTTGGCGAGAAGTCATCGCCACCGCCGTTAAAGAGGGTATTCCTCTACCCGCCATGAGCGCCGCGTTATCGTTCTATGACGCCTACCGCACCGACAAACTGCCCGCCAACCTGACCCAAGCCCAGCGCGACTACTTCGGCGCCCACACATACGAACGAAACGACAAGCCGCGCGGCGAATTCTTCCATACTAACTGGACGGGGCAGGGCGGCGACACCAGCTCCAGCAGTTACAACGCCTAGCCCAGGCTTTTGCGCAAGACGGCCATTCGGTTGATTAACTCGGTGCCCTTGGCACTGTCTTCATTATTAATCAGTTTACTGCTGAGTTTTTGGTGGGCGATTTCGTCTTTGGTTTTGGGGCCGAAGGTAACGCCAAGCACTTTTTCGGTCAGCTCGACATCGGACTTGATATCCTTCCAGGATGTACTGCCCTTGGCAAACTCGGCCAGGTTGTCTTTATTTATCCAGCGGCCGGCGGCTTCTAGGTCGGCAGTCATGTTCGGGTATTCTTGTTTTAGCACTGCGAGAGCTTTTTTATCAAGCTTGTTAAGAGTGCGTCCCAAGCCGATGAACTCCGGCGGTACGCCAACCGAATAAAAGCCGGCTGTAAATGTTATGGCCCGCGGCAAGGTCTGTTCGCCGGTAGTGCGGGCGTAGGCCAGCAAGCCGATGTGCTGGCGGCGGTCGCGGCGCTTAGGCACCAGTTCAAAGATGGGTTGCATGTTGCCCACGATGTCGTTGAGAGTCTTCTTGTATAGCTTGGCCGACCCTTCGGCGATTGCAATTAACGTTTTCTGATTGCCCGGCTTTATGATTCGTGGTTTAACCTTTGGTAATTCTTTTTCGAGCCGCGCGATGGCTTTCTTGACCAGGGCTTTGGAATGGTCGTAGCGGAAGGACGATTGAACGGTCACCGTACGAATGCCCG
>CAYUNY010000019.1:0-10152 GCA_964446315.1 uncultured Candidatus Saccharibacteria bacterium | reverse complement strand
TGCACACCATCACGGCGGCCCAGGTTTACGGCCGCGAACCCGAAGACGTTACCAAGCAGATGCGCCGCGCCGCCAAGGCCGTTAACTTCGGCATTATGTACGGCCAGGGTCCACACGCCCTGGCGCTTGGCACCGGCATGGATTTCGCCGCCGCTAAGAACTTTATCGAAAAGTATTTCGAGATCCGCCCTAAGATTAAGGCCTTCCTGCAAAAAACCCGTGAACAGGCCGAAAAACAGGGGTACGTAGAGACCCTGCTGGGCCGCCGACGCCCGACGCCCGACACCAAATCGTCCAACTTTGCCGTCCGCGAAGCCGCCTTCAGAGCCGCCGTTAACATGCCCCTGCAGGGCACCGCCGCCGATATTATGAAGCTTGGTATGATCGAAGTCGCCAAGGTACTCCGCGAACAGCACAACGACTGTCGCATGCTCTTGCAAATCCACGACTCCATCCTGGTAGAATGCCCCGACGCTGTCGCCACGCGTGTAGCCGACCTGCTCAAGAAAACCATGGAAAACGTCTACGAACTGCCGGTCAAACTAACAGTCGACACCGCCATCGGCGACGACTGGGGCGACCTGTAATGGATAACAACAAAACACTACAACCGTACGAGGATCATGTTCAGGACTATATTGACGCCAACAAGCCATCCACGGAAGGCGGTCTAAAGGACTGGGTTGACCGGGTCCTAGGCTTCATACCCAAACAGGGCTTAATTCTCGAACTTGGCAGTGCCTATGGCCGGGATGCCGATTATATGGAGTCAGCGGGCTATAAAGTTGTTAGAACCGATGCGGTAAATAATTTTGTTAATTTGATGAAAGCCCAGGGACACCAGGCGACTATCTTAAATGTCTTAACGGATGATTTTGGTACGGGCTACGACGCGATATATGCCAACGCCGTTTTTCTACACTTTAAGCCCAAGGACGTCACTGGAATACTAAAGAAATCTTATGATTGTCTCAAACCGGGAGGCATATTAGCCTTTTCAGTCAAGAAAGGCGACGGCGAAGCCTGGTCCGATCGTCATTTGGGTGCGCCACGCTACTTCCATTTCTGGCAAGGGCCGGACTTACAGAAAGCCGTCGAAGCAGCCGGCTTCACCATGTTGGAACTTTCAGAACGGGTTAGTTCCCGCCAGACCGAATGGCTACAAGTTATCGCGAAGAAGTAGGTCTACGCCTGCGCTTTTGTACGGTAGTGATGCGGTTGCCGCCACTGCGCATCAGGCGGAAGGCCAGGGTTATAATCCAAATTGACAGCGCGAGATCGGCTAGGCTAGTAATTAACCCAAGTATGTCGTTGTGGTGTTTAACATCGAATAGCGCCACTAGAGCTACCAAACCTTCGGCGGCGATCAGGGCCTGGGCCAGGCGCTTGCCACGCCTGTGCTGGGCCGCGTAGCCCAGCCCCGCCAGAAAGGCGAACCATCCCACGAGCACAACATAGAAGATAAAGTTGATAAAAACACTGCCCAGGCAATCATCTTCCCGGCAAGAGGTAACGGTCGAGCTAATACCGGTCAGAATATTCAGCAGACCCAGCACGATAAGCTGTATCATCGTGGCGATACCGGTTTCGTACTTCAGTTTCATAGCAATCATTATGCCACGCCTAGCGGGTATTGCAAAATAGCCTAAATAGTGGTAGTATATGAATATGCTGAGGTATTTTGTCGGCTTTTTACTGACCGTCGGGCTAATCGTTCTGGTTATAGTCCTGTTGTTCGGTGGTGGCCACAAAACCGCTCTACCGCCCACCAAAACCCTCTGGAGCTACTCCGGGACTGACGCTGAAACCCGCCTGACAATCGACGGTCCGATTAACGGCGAGAGCATACACGAAGCGGTACGTATTACCGTCACCCGTGACAACGTCACTTATGAACAAATTCAGGGCTACGAGGGCAATGTAGTTAACCAGCAGACTTTTAACAGCAACGAAGACGCCTACGACTCATTCCTGCACGCTCTGTCGCACGCCGGTTTCACGAGGGGTGATAAGAGCAAAGCCCTGGCGGATGAGAAGGGCTACTGCCCGTTGGGCAGGCGTTATGTTCTGGAACTTCGGCAGAATGACAAAGATATTGAGCGTTTCTGGGCCACGAATTGTAGCGGCCCCCAGTCCTATAAGGGGAATAAAAGCCTGACCATCACGCTGTTCCAGCGCCAGGTGCCCGGTTACGACCTTCTGACCAACAACCTGACGACTCTTTAGCCACGTATGCGACAATATAGGCATGATTAAGGCCGTTATTTTCGACTGCTTCGGCGTACTGGTAACGGAGGGCTGGCTAGCCTTTAAAAACGAATACTTCGGCCACGATAAGAAGTTGCTGGAAACAGCGTCTGACATCAGCGGACGGGCCGACAGCGGCCTCATCAGTCACGAGGAAGCCGTGCAGGCAACCGCCAAGCTGGCCGGTATCACGCCCGAAGAGTTCACCAAGAGAGTCTTTACGAACGTACCCAACGAGCCGCTTTTTAACTACATCCGCGAACTCAAGAATAACTATAAAATTGGCGTGCTCAGCAATGCTTCGGGCAATTGGCTGAGTGACATGTTCACCCCCGACCAGATAGCCTTATTTGACGTTGTTAACCTCTCTTATGAGTCGGGCTTTGTGAAACCCGATCGGCGGGCCTATATTTTGGTGGCCGAACGACTGGGGGTTAAACCCGAGGAATGCGTATTTGTAGACGACATTGAAGCCCAACTACGAGGCGCCAGTGAAACAGGGATGAAAACGGTCCTATATACAAATTTTGAGCAAACCAAGGCCGATCTGGAAAAACTGCTAGCCGCCGATTCTAAAAGTTAGCTTTTTGTCGAGCTGACAGCGTCGCTTAATTTCAGGACCGCGTAAGCGCAAGGTGTTAGCCAGGGCGGCGCTGGGCACCGTGACAACAATGTCTTTGTCGCGGACCTGTACCCCGACCTTGATCTTAAACTCGTCCTGGACGTATTTTTTGATGCTCGCCATCTCGGGCGGCTCGTCAAAGTTCTTCTTGCCCAAAATACTAAAGACGGAATCCATACGACTATAATAGACCTATGCCTGAGTTGCCGGAAGTAGAGACCGTTAAGATGGGTTTGGGGCGGTTACTGCCCGGTCGGCGGGTATCGGCCGTGGATTTTGACTGGCCGAAGTCGTTCCCGAATGCCCCGGCCGATGTTCAGCGCTTCTTGATCGGCGCCAAGGTGGTCAGGGTAGGCCGCCGGGCCAAGGTCTTATTAATCGAGCTGTCGAGCAAGTATTCGCTGGTAATTCATCTTAAAATGACCGGCCAGCTGGTTTTCAGGGGGTCGGGGGAACGGTTCGGGGCGGGGCATCCCAATGCTTCGCTGGTAGGCGACCTGCCGGACAAGTCGACGCGCGTGACGCTGACATTTGATGATGACAGCCGGCTGTTTTTTAACGACCAGCGTAAGTTCGGCTGGATGCGGCTAATGCCGACGGCCGAGGTCGTGAACCTGGATTTCTTCCAAAAAGTCGGGCCTGAACCGCTTGGCGCCGACTTTGATTGGCGTCAGATGAAACAGCGGCTACTGCGGCGCAAGAACACCTCAATCAAAGCCGCCTTGCTAGACCAGACCGTGATTGCCGGCGTTGGTAATATATATGCCGACGAGGCGCTGTGGGGCGCTAAAATTCACCCGGCTAGTACCGTTAATCGTTTATCGGACGCCAAGTTCCACAGCCTGTACGAGGAGCTGGTGTCGGTACTTCGGCTGTCTATTAAGAAGGGTGGCTCGACCGACCGTAACTACGTTGACGCCGAGGGGCGACGCGGCAGTTACCTGAGCTTCGCGCGGGTTTTTCGGCGGCAGGGACAGCCTTGCCCGCGTTGCGGCACTCTGATAGAAAAGAGCCGCGTCGCCGGGCGCGGCACGCACTTCTGCCCGCATTGCCAGCGGCCTAAAGCTTAGCCAGCCGTTTAAGCAGTTCCAACGTGTCGCGGTATGATGCCAGCCTAAAGCGTGCGGCCGTGCGGCCGCGCCCTATCTTAATGCTGTAGGCCGTCTCGGGTAATACAGAGAACAGCTCCTCGTCGGTCACGTCGTCGCCCAGCGCCAGCACAAAGTCGTAGCCGCGCCTTAGCCAGGGATCAATCGCCGCGCCCTTGCTGACTAACGGATTTTTGATCTCTAGAACCTTATTACCCTGCAATATCTCCAGGCCGTGCTCTTTTAACAGGGGCTTCAGCACGCGCTTAATGGTAACGGCGTATTTATGGGCGTGGTAGGGGGAAGCCGCCCGGTAGTGCCATACCAGCGAGTGCGGCTTGGTTTCCAACCGCGCGCCGGGCGCCAGCCGGACGTATTTTTCGAGCACCGGCTGAAGGATCCGCTTCCAGCGCGTATCGACTTTTTCGATGGTGCGCCACGACTTATTACCGGCTTTGCGCACGGCCGCGCCGTGTTCGGGAACCAGGCTGATAGGCAGGTCGCCGAACCACGTTTCCAGATCATTGGCGCTACGGCCGCTGACCAGCACGACTTCGTTTCGCGGATTGGCGCTGAGCTTTTCCAGCAGATTAACCAGCGATTTAGGCGGCGTGGCCTCCCGGTAGTTTTCAGTGAATGGCACTAGGCTACCGTCGTAATCCAACAGCAGTAGGCGTTTGCCGCTGGTTCGGTAATCTTCCACCAGGCCGGCTTGCAGTCTGTCTCTGAGCGCCCGGGTTCGGACCGGAGTGCCCGGTACCGGCGTTTGCAGGGCCTCCACGAACTCCACGGCCCAGTCCTGCACGGTGTTGCCCGCCAGATAGTTTTGCATGCTTTTAAGCCTGCGCTTAAGTTCGCGCTTGCGCATTCTGAGCGCCCGGCCCAAGGCGTCTACCAGCTCGTCGGGCCGTCGGGGGTTAACCAGCAGGGCGTCCTGCAGTTCCTCGGCCGCGCCGGCCGTTTCGCTTAAAATCAGCGCGCCGCCTTTGCGGGCGCTGGCCACGAACTCCTTGGCGGCCAGGTTCATGCCGTCGCGCAGGGGCGCGATAAAAGCCACGTCGGCGATCCTGAACAGCGCCGTAACTTCTTCGAAAGGCAGGGTGGTATTTATGTAATCCACCGGTTGCCATTTTTCCATTCCATACTCTTCATTAATTTCCTGGACCAGCTTTTCGAGCCGCCGTGCCAGGTTGCGATAAGCCGGAATATTGATTCGCGACGGCGCCACCACCATGCTGAAAACAATCCTGCCTCTCAGTCCGGGGTTGAGTTCCAGGAAGCGCCGGTAGGCTTTGAGCCTGGCCTCCAGGCCCTTGCTGGGGTCAAGCCTGTCAACCGATACGATAAGCTTTTTACCCCTGTAACGCCCGCGATATTTTCTGATGGCAACCTTAACGGCCTTGGACTTGGCGGCACCGGCGTATTTTTCATAATCTATGCCCATCGGGAAGTCGGCTACCCGCACCACACGCCGGCCTGTGAATACCTGCCCGGCTTCCACTTCGCCGGCCGCACTTTTCCGGCAACTGTCTAAAAAGGCTTCTACGTAGGCCGGCGTGTGAAAACCGATAAGGTCGGCCCCCAAAACGCCCCTTAACAGCAATTTATGACGGGGCAATCTCGAGAAAGTAGCGTCGGTCGGGAAGGGTATGTGCAGGAAAAATCCGACGGTGCTTTCCAGCCTGTCCTCCCTCAGCATGCCCGGCACCAGCATCAGCTGGTAGTCATGAATCCAGACATGCGCGTAGTCACGGGCCAGCCCCAGCACTGCGTCAGCAAAGTGCTTATTAACTTCGCGGTAAGCCCGCCACCAGCGATCACGCTCGGACTTGTCATGGCGCTTTACAGGTAGATTATGAAACAGGGGCCAGAGCACGCTGTTGCTGTAGCCGTTATAGAAGTCGTCGATTTGCCGCCGGCTCAGAAAAACCGGGCTGTAATTATGCCGGGCCAGCTTCCTTACAATCTGATCTTTATCTTCATCTGTCAGCTCATCGCTGGCGATTCCGGGCCAGCCTATCCAGAGGTTTCGCTTATTCTTCACATAAGAAGACAGGCCGGTAGCCAAACCGCCCACGCTGGGGTAAAACTCCAGCCGACCATTCTCTTTTTTAACGCTAACCGGCAAGCGGTTGGATACGATGATAACTTGTGACATAGTTCTCTTGGATTTATAGCATACCAGATTAGTGACGCCGGCTCAGTGCATATTGTTACAATGTAAAGATGATTGTGACCCTGACGGGAGAGAATAGTTTTGGCTTAGGCGCCGAGCTTAAGAAGCTGACCACCGCCTTTTTAAAAGAGCATGGTGACTTGGCGCTGGAAAGATTGGACGGACAAGAGGCGGATATTGCACAAATAGGCTCAGCACTGACTGGCCTGCCATTCCTGGCCGCCCGCAAAATGGTCGTTCTGCGCGCCCCCGGCGCCAACAAGCAGTTCGCCGAGCAGGCTGAACAACTTTTGGGTAATGTACCCGAAACCACCGATGTTATTCTGGTCGAACCAAAGCTCGATAAGCGCCTGAGCTATTACAAATTTTTGAAGTCTAAAACCGATTTTCGGGACTTTCCCCAGCTCGATCAAAACGGCCTGGCGCGCTGGCTGGCCGACACTGCTAAAGAACAAGGTGGCTCGCTTAGCCCAGCCGACGCAAACCACTTGGTCGAACGCGCCGGCCCAAACCAGCAACTATTAGCCAGCGAGCTGGAGAAGCTCTTAATATATGAACCAAAAATTACAAGCCAGAGTATAGATTTGCTGACCGAGCCGGCCCCGCAGAGCACCATTTTTCAACTGTTAGAGGTGGCTTTCGCCGGTAATACCAAGCGGGCGCTAGACATCTATACCGAACAGCGCGCCCTTAAGGTGGAAACCCCGCAAATTATCGCCATGCTGGCCTGGCAACTACATGTGTTGGCGATTATAAAGACAGCCGGTGACCGGGGCGCCGATGAAATCGCCAAAACAGCCCGGCTTAATCCGTTCGTGGTGCGCAAGAGCCAGTCCATTGCCCGCCAGCTTAGCCCAACGGACCTTAAAAAATTGGTTTCCGATCTGTTAAAAATTGACACCGCGAGTAAACGCACTAACATTGATGTCGACGAAGCTCTTCAGCACTACTTACTACGACTGGCAAAGAACTGATTACTTTTTCTTGGTAGCTGGTTTCTTGGCGGCAGGTTTTTTCTTGGCGGGAGAGGCTTTCTTAACTGGGGCGGCGGCCTTCTTTGCAGCGGCCTTGACGGGCTTTACGCCCGCGGCTTTGGCACGAGCGGCGGCCTGTTTCTTGAGACGGGCGGCCTTGTTCTTATGAATAACGCCTTTTTTGACGGCTTTGTCGAGATTGCTGTGGGCAGAGCTGAGCGACTTACTGCTCGGGCTTTTGGCGAAAAGCTTCAGAGACCCCTTAAGATTGCGCCTGGTTTTGCTGTTGCGGGCGGACGCTTTACCGGCCGTGCGCACGCGTTTCTTGGCGGATTTGATTATAGGCATAGGCAGGAACTATACCAGATGACTATAGGGGTTGTAAAGTATAAGCTTTTATGGTAGTCTGAAATCAGACAGCACCAAAAACAAAAAGCCCTAAAATACATAAAAACCATGGATGACGCCCAAGCCCAGCTAACGGACAGACTCAAGACCGCCAATAATATTCTGGTGACGGTCAGTCGCAACCCATCTGTAGACCAGCTCGCCGCATGCATCGGCCTGACCCTGGTGCTTAATAAACAGGGCAAACACGCCGCGGCCGTTTTCAGCGGTAAGGTGCCTTCCACGCTGGAGTTCCTAAAACCCGAAGAAACTCTCGAGCAAAACACCGACTCTTTACGCGACTTCATCATTGCCCTCGATAAAAACAAGGCCGACAAACTACGCTACAAAGTCGAAGATGACGTCGTGCGTATCTTTATTACTCCCTACAAGACTTCAATTAACCAGGATGACCTCGATTTTAGCCAGGGCGACTTCAATGTCGACGTGGTGGTGGCGCTGGGCGTCAAACAGCAGGAAGATCTCGACGAGGCGATCATTGCCCACGGCCGGATCCTGCACGACGCCACCGTCGCCAGCATTAACATCGACACCGGCGGCGACCTGGGCACCATTAACTGGCAGGCGCCGCAGGCCAGTTCTTTAAGCGAACTGGTTACCCAGCTAACCCAGCAATTAGGCGAGAACCTGCTGGATGAACAGATAGCTACGGCTCTATTGACCGGTGTGGTGGCCGAAACCGACCGTTTCAGCAACGACAAAACCAGTCCACAGACCATGAGCGCCGGCGCCGCCCTGATGTCAGCCGGAGCCAACCAACAACTGGTGGCCAGCAAGCTCGAAGAGGGTGAACCCAAACCCACCGTATCGCCTAAGTCATCCGACGGCGCCATCGAAATCGAGCACAAAGAACCCTCTGTGGAAGCACCCGCAGGCCTTCCAACACCTGAAATCAAGCCCGAAACCCCGGCGCCCGCCCCGGACGGGGTATCGCAAGGGCCTAAAATTATGACCGAAGCGCCTACTTTGGGTGGCGCCCTGACGGCCAATAGCAAACCCGAACCACTGGAGCCCTCTACCGATCCGCTCAGCGTGCCCAACGAGGAACCGCCGCAACTCCTGGAGCGGAAACCGGCCTCTAATGCCACTGGTCCGCCGCCTACCGCCGATCCCAACGCCACGCTGGCCGATCTGGAAGAGTCGGTTAACAGCGCTCATGCCGTCACCGAACACCTAGACACGGCCCGCGACGAAGTCAGCAAGGCTCTGAGCACGAACGCTCCATCAACATCGCCTATCCAGGCCCTTAACGCCCAGCCTTTGGGGGATAGCCTCAATGCGCCCGCGCCGGCACAGCCCCAAGCCGCCGATCCCACCGCGCCGCCGCCGGTACCGCCGCCCATCCCGTTCCAATTTGGCAATCCGCCCCCACAGCAGTAATCTATAGACCATGCAAGGCCTCTTATTAGTCGACAAGCCGGCCGGCTGGACCAGCTTTGACGTCGTTAACAAGGTTCGCTACGAAGTGGCCAAGGCTCAGGGCGTGAAGCCCAAGAGCATCAAAGTCGGCCATGCCGGAACGCTCGACCCGTTCGCCACAGGACTCTTAATCCTGCTAATAGGCAAGGAATACACCAAAAGGGCGGGCGAGTTCAGCAAACTAAATAAGACCTACGAAGTCACCATGCGCCTCGGCAGTACCAGCACCACCGGTGACCCCGAAGGCGAAATCACCCAAGTTAACGATAAGCAACCAACCCTAACAGAAATTAAAGAAGCCGCCGCCAAATTCGTCGGCGAAATCGAACAAGCGCCGCCGGCTTTCTCGGCCATAAAGGTCAACGGCCAACGAGCCTACAAATTGGCCCGTGCCGGCAAAGAAGTAGTAATCGAACCCCGCCAAATCACCATCCACAGTCTTGAAATAACAGATTACAATTACCCGGACGTTAAATTCACCACTGATGTTTCCTCGGGCACCTATGTCAGAACCCTCGTCGAAGACCTCGGCCACGCCCTCGGTACAGGCGCCTACACCACCGCCCTCCGACGCACCAAAATCGGTCCCCATGACCTAAGTGACGCCCAATCATTATTAAAAATATCTGAATTTCCCTAACTTCGTAGCCACATCGCTCGCATTTTGTCATCCATTTGTCATACAATTGTCATCCAAATTGCGAGTGCTCGAGGAGTGACGATGAAGCAATCCACAAAAAAGCTTGAAGTGCGTGTGGACCCCGATCTGCTCGAGGCTTTGCGGAAACAAGCCAGAGCTATGGGGTATGGCTCGTTGCCGGCCTACGTGCGTGCCTGGGCCGTGAGCGAAGTTAAGCGGCCTTCCGAAACGAATGAGATATTGGACCATGCGTCAGTCCTAGCGCTACGCTATATCGAATTATTGTTGGCCGCGCGGTCGCCGCAAGCACATAGCACAGACGCGGCGCTCGATTACATACGACGCCAGCTGGCGGCCCGAAGCTGGAGGGCGCATATGCTCAAGCTTGGGTTTAGGAATCGTTCATGAACACATTCTTTGGCAAGCAGGGGTTGCGCAAGGGGCGGTGATCTGTTAAAATGTTGATACATGATAGCTAGTGAGAAAAAAACTGCGGCCATTAAAGGTTCGCAGGCACACAAGAACGACACGGGCGGTGCGAGTGCCCAGGTCGCCGTTCTTACGGAACGGATCAAAGA